>JAJZRZ010000108.1 GCA_021850085.1 Actinomycetes bacterium
GCACGTGACATGGAGACAGGTCTTAGCTCCCCGCCACACTCCGAAGTGCTACGCTGGTGAGACAGAAGGAGCGCTGCTGAGCAGCGCTCCTTCTGTCTGCGGCCGATCCAAATCGGCAGTTCATAGCCAAATCTGGAGTTGCGAAGCCACCGTTTTCTCCTGCACTGTCGGCTTGCCCACCAAGAAGAGCATCGATGCGTACTGCTTCTCGGTCACCGTCATCGCTCTCACACTTCCCTTGGACGGGAGATTGGCTTTCAGTCGCGCTAAGTGCTTCTGAGTACCATCGAGCCCGTTCGTGATTCGAGTATACACCGAGAATTGCATCATCACGTATCCGTCGGCGATCAAGAACTTGTGGAACTGCTGGTAGGCCCGCTTGTCTGGCTTCGTGCGGACCGGGAGATCGAACAGAACGATGAGTCGCATGGCTTTCACCTGACTACTCCAGGAGCAAGGCCGGTACGTCGGAAGAGGCCATCACGCGTGGCAGTGCCAGAAGCGAGGGGTCCATCTCGGCCTGCGCGCGCGCCAAGCTTGCCGCAGCTGCATCGATTGCGGTGAGAACTGAGTGCTCCTTGTCGTCAAGCAGACACGTCATTTGCAGCGTTGACACCAGCGCTTGGCGCCCATCGCGCGTGGATGCGACCACCTTGCGCCCGATGGCGACAATATCCGCGAACGGCCTGAAGGGCTCCAGCAGATCGTCCGCTAGGTTGAAAGCATTCAACTGGCTGTTGTGGTGCAGCCCGACGGCAGGGTAGAAGCCGTGACCCACGAGTGAGCGGGCGATTGCTGCCCGAAGAATCGCGTACCCGTAGTCGAGCGATCCGCCCGGTCCCTTCGGGTCTCTCCGGGTGGCATCGGGTATCAGCTTCTTGAAGTAGAGGCGCGCGGCCGCTGCTTCCATTCCCGATGCGTCACCTGACTGGACAGCGGACGCGTAGGCGCGCATCTTCTCCGAACCAGCCAAGCTCAACGCATCTAGGCACGCAGCCTGATTCTCGATCTTGAATCGCACGAGCCGCTGCCACAGCCGCTTCTTCTGCGGAAGCGAAAGGCTGAACTGTCGTCTGGTCACTGCCAGTTGACGGCTGTGTTGGCAATGGGGAAGCAGCAGGCCGCTGGGCATATGCTTCCTGTCGCAGACTGCAACCGCGACCCCCTGCTCCGCGAGGAGCGAGAGGGCCGCGGCTGAGACGTGCACGCGAGGATTCTCGAGTACGAGAACGGCTATGTCCTCTACTGGAATCCAGACGGTCTGGTCCTGGATGGCGACAAGTTGCCCCTGCCGCACATGCAGCTCGGCCTCATTGCTTATCACCACCGTTCGAAAAGCCAACGCGCTTCTCCTGCCGTATCCGGTGCACCGAGCGTCCGAGAACATCGACGTGATACTTCTGGAAGGCGGCAACCCCCTGCGCGACACCTTGGCCACGCTTAAGCCAGGACACATCGTGAGCCTCAATGCTGATGCAGCCGGAAGAGCGATCGGTGCCGCGGAAATACCCCCCAATCGCGGACTCGGTGCCCCCACTCTTCCGCACAAGCCTTATCGGGTCGTTCAGGCATAAACTGAAGACGAATCTGTACGACTCGTCCATCACGCGCCACTGGGATTCCGGCTTGCCTTGCACGATCGCCTTGTTCGGCAGTTCGCCGACGATCGTGTCCTTCAGATAGACCGGCACCAGGTAGTACTTGCCGTCACGCTCGAAAACGTCTGTCCGAACCATCTCCCCGTTGTCGGCGAAACCACCCCGAACCTTGGTCCCCCCACTGGAGGGGGCATCGTACACGCGAATCGATCGGACCCGTGGTGCCGGACGCCCAGGTCTCGTGGGTTTGTAGAAGGGTTCGGCGAATGCCTTCGCGCCGTCGCCCCCGAATTCCGCGAGCCTTGCAGCCAGGGCCTCGTATAGCGCGCGGTCCTGTGCCCGCCCCACCATGTTCTCCAGGAGCTTGGCTGTCAGGTCCTCAAGGCGGACCCGCTTGCTCGTCGTGACCAAGCCCTTTTCGTCGGTACCCTCGATACGCCTCACCGTCTCCTTGTGAACCTCGCCCCGCACCGTGCGGTTGGGCATCCGACTTACAAGAACAGGTTTCGGGTCGCCGTCCGCCTGCGCCAACTCACCGAACGGATCCTGCCCGAAGCAAACGGACAGCCGCTCCTTGAGTTGGCCCGCGAAGCCATCCCAGGGCTCGGGTACATGCTTCGCCTCGATGATCTCGCCGGTAGTGGCGTCCACGTAGAGACCGTCGGAGTTTCTCAGCGGCCTGACGGAGAAGAACCGGCTCACCTTCTGCACCATGCTGCGAGTTGCTGCAGCGACGACGGCGGCGTCGAGTGCGTGGTGGAGATCTCCGTCCGAACGCACCTTCTGGAGCTGCCACGCCGTCCTTAGATAGGCGGTCGCGCGTCCGTTGACGGTGACCACGGGTGCTTTGCCATCACCTGCGAAGCGCAGGTTCTCCTCCACGAAGTTCTTGAAGAAGCGTGCGGCGTACTGGGTATCGTGAAGGTTCCGGTCGCGGAACTCCTCTGAGGCACGCTCATCGAAGTCTCTACGCAATAGCCGCTCGCGCTTGGGTCGGGGGAGGTGCATCGACTCCACTCGCTCTTCGAACTCGTGCCAGCGCATCGGGTCTCCGCCCAGGTACTCAAATGGCGTTCGCTCCCTCTTGTGGCGGTTCTCGGCGGTTGTGACGAGCACTCTGTTCATGTAGCCGTCATCGAACGAGCGCGAGTGGGGAAGGATGTGATCCACCTCGGCGATACCAGGCTCGCCCGACAACAAGCGCTTGGGATCGATGTACGAGCCGCTGTATAAACAACGGCCTCCCTGCTCCTTCCACAACTTGTACTTCACTATGTCCAATGGACGTGGGTTGACGACTCCGAACTTCGTCTCGATGTCTTCCAGCACCGATTCGTTGACTGCGCGGTTCTCCTTCTGCTGCTTCTCGATCTTGCGGCGATCGTCATACGAGCGGGCGACATCGCGCCCAAACTCGATGTGGAGTTCTTCGATAGGTCCGAACTCGTCGATAAGTGCGTTCAGTACCTTGCGTGATTGCGTGAGTGCGCGAATCACCACCGGGTTCCGCATGTCGTCCGTTGGGATCGGCGGAAGTTTGGCCTGCTTCTCGGAGTCGGCGCGTTGCGAGTGATGGAAGCCCGCTGATGTGCAAGCTTCGGAGTACGATAGTCCAGCCTCCATCTTCGGCAGGATCGACCGCAATGTCTCCCGCGCGAGATGACCGTGTCCTGCGAAGCGCAGCTCGGCAAGCGCGTCGACAACCGCATCCGGGAGCCCAAGCACCTGCAACTCGCGCCTCACCGACTCGTCATGCTTGAAGTATGTGAGCACGTCGGCGATCGCATCGAGCAGTTCGACGTTGCCGGAGATTAACTCCCATGTGCCCTTCGGGCAGTCAGATAGAGCGCGGCGCATCTCGTGCCAAGCCTTGGGTAGCGGCAGTGTCTCCTTGGCCTCAGCGGTCGCGATCGAGGCGTTGCCGTCGTAGCGCACTCCGACGAATCGAGCTTCGGACGGCAAGGCGCACAGCTTGCGGATATCGGCATAAGTCATCTTCGCCGTCTTTCCGAAGGCTTTGTCGATCACCGCTTGCCTCTGTTCGGGGCTCAGGTTGATGCGCGCCCCTGAGCCGGGCATGGTGTAGCGCACGTTGTGAAGTTTGTCCACGAGGCGGAAGCGCTCGAACGTCGGGGAGGCGAGTGGCGCGCGGGGGTTCGACTGATCGATCGAGCATCGTCCCACTTTCGCTCGCAGTGCATCGCCCTCGAGCAGCGGGGCCTGCCACTGGAGGATTTCGAGGTAGGCCGCTTCGATCTGTGTCGAGGCGTGCTTGTTGTCGAACCTGCGCTGTGCTTCGAACAGCTGAGCGATCTCATCGAGCACCAGCTCACGCGAAGCGACACCCTTGTAGTCGCCTTTATTGCGTCGTGACTCATTGAACCGCTCGTCAAGCCAGAGCATTTCGCCGAAGGTCCGATAGCCACGTTCTGCCATTTGGGCCGCGTTTTCGGCGATCGCCGACTTGACCGCTCCCTCCTCCTTCTTGGTCGAAGACGACTGCGTTGCCAGCTTCATGGAGCGGTAGCCTCGACGCTTGCACAGCTGACTCAGAACGCGAGCCCACTCGCGGCCCGTCAGCAGGCGATCCAAGCCTTCGGCACGCAGCTGGTGCGGAGTCGGCTCCCCCGCACGTGGAACGAATGTGTTATCCAGGTCTCCCGGATCAACGATGCGGCTCTCCATGAGCAATGCGCGAAATGCGTCCATCCGCGCTCGTTGCCGAGCAAGTCGACGACGAGCAGAGCGAGCGAGACGGCGGGGAAGGGCGAGTGACGCGCCGTCCTTCGGGTTCTCCGCCTTAGGAAAGGTGCGAACCCCGATCCCCTCGATACGTTCGGCCTCCGAATCGAGAACCGCCCAGCCGACTGACGTAATACCGATATCCAGACCGACGTGAATTCCCATACAGGTACCCCCCAACGCCAGAGGCAGTCCAACACATGCAAGCTTGCCTCTTGACTCTGACATAGGCAACGGCGAGGGAGAATTTGGACAAAAGGACGCCCCGTCGACATCAGCCGACGGGGCGGAGCCTTACGCTTTCGCTTATCCTAGCAAGCCCGCCACACTCCGAAATGCTACGAGACCCAGGACAAACAAGCGCACTCACATACTAGCGCCACACTCCGAAGTGCGCTACTACCCGGTAACGAACTCTCTCACCCGCACGATCCGGATGCCCCTGTACTCCCCGAGAACGAGCAGGTCCTCGTCGCCGGTCACGAGCATCTCGACCCCGCCGGCCACGGCGCATTCCAGCACACGGTCGTCGGCAGGGTCGCGGCAGACCGACAGCTCCTTCGGCGGCTCCACGATGTCCGAGATACGGATGAGCTGGTCGATCGCAGCGCGGACATGCGCATCATCCATGCCGAGCACGTCGTACAAGACGCGGGCAAGCTCGGCGAGCAGCGGTGGGGAGAAGACGAGCTCGTGCGCACCATCGATAGCCGCCTCCAAGATCTCGAACGGTTTGCCGCCGAAACCGTATGCCGAGACCAGGACGTCAGTGTCCAGGAGGATACGCGACACCGCGCAGCTCCTTGATGCGGCGAATGACGTCCTCCTCGGATGTCAGCGTGCGCTCGGCGGCGCGCCTCTGGCCGTACTCGGCCAATTCCTCCAGGATGCTGTGCTCCCGCTCGCGTTCGTAGACGCGCACCATCTCTCGGAAGAGATCGCTCTTGGAGCGGCCCTCCTCATCGGCCCAACGCGCAATCTTCGCCTCGATTTCCGGTGTTACGGAGAAACCGATGGTCACTGCTTTCCTCGCCATCTGGGAGACTCCTCATTGGGTTTGAAACCGTCTATAACGATGAGAATACTCCGTCCGGCCCAACGGCGCAATGGCCCGCATGCCGCCCCTAGCTCGGCTACCCCTGCCTCAGCCTTGCCCACGCGACGACTGCTTGGCCGAACGCGACGCCGCCGTCGTTCGACGGCAGGCGCCGGTGGACGAGCGGCTCCAACCCGGCGCGTTGCAGGCCGTCCACCGCGCCGCCCAGGATGAGGCGGTTCATGAACACCCCGCCCGCGAGCGCCACCTGCGTGGTGTCGAGCGCGGGAGCGAGCCTCCCGCACGTCCCGACGATCGCGGCCACGACCGCGCGGTGGAAGCGCGCCGAGATCACGCCCGTCTGGGTGCCCGTCGCGAGGTCTTCGAGCACCGCCGCGAGCACCGGAGCGCTGTCCACCACGAGCGCACCGCCGGGTCCTTCGGCCAGCCCGAACGCGTACAAGCCCTCGGCGGACGTGTCCGCGAGCACCTCGAGCTCGATGGCCGCCTGGCCCTCGTAGAGGGCGTCGTCGCGCACACCACACAGCGCGGCCACCGCGTCGAAGAGCCGTCCCATCGAGCTGGTACGCGGCGTGTTGATCCCCTGGGCGATCATCGCGAGCAGGTTCGCCTCCTCGCTCTCGGCAAGCCTGAAACGTAGCGCCGTAGCGCCCGGGTGGTCCAACAGTCCGCATTCGGCGAGAGCACGGAGAGCAATGCGAGCCAGTCGCAGGATCGCCTCCTCTCCGCCTGTCAGCTGCAGCGGCCGCAGGTGCCCCACGCG
>JAJZRZ010000109.1 GCA_021850085.1 Actinomycetes bacterium
CCGCGATCCACACCCACACCCCACCCTACGCCCTCCCCATCGCGACGGCTCCCAGGCCGGAGCGCCTTCCATAGGCGAGTAGCGCGGCGAAAGACTGGGGCACAGCCGTGGTCGGAATGACTACAACGGGCCGGTCAGCAACGTCCACCACCTGCTGCGCGGCCATGATGATGTTGCGGTTGTTAGGCAGGATGACCACCGAGGACGCGTTGACCCCGCGGACGGCTTCGAGCAGCTCGGCGGTGGACGGGTTCATGGTCTGGCCGCCGCTCACCACCATGTCGGCGCCCAGGCTCTTGAGAATCTCAACCATCCCAGGCCCGGCCGCCACCGCTACGAACCCGACCGGTTTTGCCGGAGAGGCATCCTGCTTGAGACGTTGTGTGCGGTCAGCGGTTTGGCGCCGCATGTTGTTGACGTGGACGTCTGAGACTTCGCCGAGCTGGGTGGCCCAGCTCAGAATCGTGCCCGGCTCGTCAGTATGCACGTGGACCTTGTAGGTATCCCGGTCGCCCACGACAAGCTCGGAGCCGCCGCGCTCGGAAACGAACTCCTCGATCACGGAGGTGTCCACTTCGGCGCCATGCAGCAGGAACTCGGTGCAGTAGAGGTACTCCTGGTCGGCCCAGTCGTCGGCCGGGAGAACTTGCAGTGGCGCGGCAGCCGTTTCGATAGAGTAATAGCGGACCTCGTGTCCCTCCAGGGCAGCAACAAATCCCTCCATCAGGATGGCGAGGCCGAAGCCTCCAGCGTCCACGACGCCGTTCTCCTTGAGCACCGGCAGCAGGTCGGGTCCTCGGCGGACGGAGGCGAAGGCGGCTTCGACAACTCGATCCAGGAAGGTGTCGAGATCGAGATCTTCAGGGAGTGCCGCGCGGGCTTCGATGGCGGCATCCTTGAGCACCGTGAGCATTGTGCCCTCAACCGGTTTGCGGACGGCCTGGAAGGCCACGGTGACACTGCGCTCGAGCGAGGTGGTCACCACCTCCGGAGAAAGCTCCGTCGACCTGCCCGCCACTTCGCACAGGCCCCTGAGCATCTGGCTGAGGATGACACCTGAGTTGCCGCGGGCTCCCATGAGCGAGCCATGCGTGATCGCAGCGCAGACGTCAGAGATGACGGCGTCCGGCGGGAGCTTGGCGAGGTCAGCGATGACAGCATCAAGCGTGAGCGTCATGTTCGTCCCGGTATCGCCGTCCGGCACCGGGAAGACGTTCAAGCGGTTGACCTCCTCGACCCGGTTTCTGAGAGCGTCCGCCGAAGCGGCGAACAGGTCGGCTCCCAGCGGGCGTACGTTGTCTGTCATACGGGATCCGTCTTCTTCCTAACTTTGATGCCTTGGACGTGGACGCGAACATCCGAGACCTGGACGACAGCGCTGTTGGTGAGCGCGTGGCGGACGGCCGAGGAGAGGTTGTGGGAAACTTGGGTGAGGTTCGTCCCGTACTCGATGATCACGTACAGGTCCACCACGACGCTGCGTTCATCCGTGTTGGTGATCACCACGCCTTTACGCAGCTTGTCGCGGGAAAGGAGTTGAGCCACCCCGTCACGCAGCGACGGACTTGCCATTCCAACGACCCCGTATCCCTCAAGCGCCACGTAGCCCGCGATGTCCGCAAGCACGTCGTTGGCGATCGTGACCGTGCCGCGAACTTCCTCTTGCGCCATAAGCGACCCTCCTGCCAAGGTCCGGCCCATCCGGGCTCGCCCGGATTGTGAGTTAGTATACCGAATCGGGATGGCTGTACCCGTTTCGTCGATCGCAGTGACGCTGAAGAATGGCGGCGCTCTTGGTGCACCGGCCATATGGTCACCCATGCACGACCGCTCGTGCGCCTTTACCGGTTCCGCGCCGCTGTGCTAACATCGGCGGGCTTATCCCGGAGCTGATGGCGGCATCGAGCCGTCTGGCGCGAACTGTGAGGACGGAATCCGACATGTCCAAGGTGTGCACTGTGTGCGGCAAGCACCCGACCGCTGGCCGTAACGTCAGCCACTCCCACCGTGTCACCAACCGTATGTTCCACCCGAACGTGCAGAAGGTGTCCGTGGTGGTCGAGGGTGCCGTCAAGAAGGTCAACGTATGCACGAAGTGCCTGAAGGCGGGTAAGGTCACCCGCGGCTAGGCATGGCCCCTGCCACGACCGGGGACCCGGCTCGGCCCACCGTCCAACACGTCTTTCAGGGCGTCCACGACGGCCGGATCGAACTGGGTCCCTGCTTTATGCTCAAGCTCCCGCAGCGCGTCCTTCTCGCTGAACGCGGACCGATACGGGCGCGGCGACGTCATAGCGACGAACGCGTCCGCGACGGACAGGATGCGTGCGCCTAGCGGGATGCTTTCGCCTGACACACCGCCGAGGTAACCCTGGCCCTCGTACCATTCGTGGTGGTGGTACACGATGGGAACGACGTGCCTGAGCGCCGGGACCTCGCCGAGTATCTCCGATGCGATCTGCGGATGCATCTTAAGGAGGGCACGCTCGATGGTGGAAAGCGGGCGATCCGAGGTCAGGACGCCCTCCCCGACAGAAGCCATTCCGATATCGTGCAAGAGCGCAGCGACGCGGAGTGCGTGGCGCTCCTCGCCGGTCAGGGCGAACACCGCCCCCATCGCGTCCGCGTACTCGAGGACTCTATCGGTTCCGCCCCTCGAGTAAGGGTCCTTCGTCTCCAGCGCGATGGCGAACGCCCTCAGGGTGTCGAAGTACAGGGCGCGGGACTGTTCGATCGCGTGGGCGTTGCGCAACGTGGTGGCTGCTTGTTTGCCGAGTGCTTCGATCGAGGCGAGATGCGACTCTGTGAACCGGGCGGGGAACGAGCGGCTACCTACGTTGAGCACGCCTAGAATGCCTTCCTCGTCGGCGATGGGCACGCATGCCGCCGATCTGATCCCGTGACGGCGGGCGGCAGGAGTGCGCGCCGGAAGGTCTTCTATGAGCATCGGTTGTCCTGACGCCAAGACCCATCCTGCGATGCCTTCGCCCTGCGCTACGCTCGTGGAGTGGACGACCTCGGCGGGCAGTCCCTCGGCCGACTCGATCGCGAGCTTCCCGGTTTTCGGGTCGATCAGCATGATGCTCCCGGTCTCGGCGGACGAGAGCTCCATGGCGTGGTGCAGCGCGGTGGTGAGAACGTGGTGTGGATCGAGGATGCGGCTAAGGTCCCGGGAGGCGTCGAGAAGGCGACGAGCCGTTTGGAGTTCGATCGACGCGACATGGAGCGCGAGCGCACCCGCCAGCGAGCTACGCACAGGTGCAGTGGCTGCGGGTAGCGAATCGGTCTCCGGCCGTATATCCGAACGGAGATCGACACCAGCAACGCCGCGCGCATCGCCCGCCGTGAGCGGAAGCGCATAGCGCCAGATGGTGCAGGCCTCGCCGCCGGCGCGGACGCATGCGATCTCCCCGAAGTCGGCGGTTCCGGTTGTGTGCGCCCGAGCGAGGATGTCGTCACCCTCAAGAAGCACGGGCTGTGACGACGGGGCCATCGGCCCCCTGGCCGCGACTTGGCGAAGGGTGTTCGTGGCCTCATCGACCAGCCACAGGTGAACGGCGGCCACAGGGGCTACGTGGGCGACCGCATCTCGAAGGGCGGCGAGCACGCAGTGAGGCTCAAGAACCGGGGGTACCCGGTTGACAGGCGGGTGCGGGTGCTCGGGTTGGGAGGGCTCTTGCTTCAAGCGGGCGGGTCGGATCACTGTGGCCGCCCTGACCTGACGAATGGCGCCGTACGCATATGCCAACACAGCGAGCGCCACCACAGGGACGGAGGGCAGCGCTATGCCGGCGGCCATGCCGGCCACCGCGCAGGCGCTGAAGATCCCCCACACCCATGCTGAGCTATGCTGCTGCATCCCACCCCCCGCACGCAAAGCCGACGCACAGCGACCGTGCGCTGCTGGCATTATCGGCACAGCGGCGGATGTACGATAGATGCAGAGTCGATCCCGGGCCGATTGACGAGGACCAGCAGTGTTCCCTTCTGCGCGCGTACCCGTTGTCGAACAGCGGTGGCCACATTGCTCAGACCATGCGATGAGAGTGCTGGAAGCAAATGAGCGCTGAGCGGGTAGAGCACCCCTTCCACGGACACCGTCGCTGGACCCAGGACGGCCATGAGTGAGAAGACCGTCCCCAGAGGCAGATCCAGCTCCAGCGTGGAGCGCACCCTCTCCTGCAACGCGACCCCGTACCAGCCGGGCTCTTCGGCTGTTGCACCGAGATCGGTCGCCCCAGCAAGAGTGCCGAGGGCCGCGAGCGTGTGATCGATGCGCCCGGTGTATGCGGCGGTGATGGTGAGGTTCGCGACGCCGGCCTGTCGGGCGACCGTGACGCCGAGGTCCAGGTCGCTCATATCCTTGTCGGCCGGATACCTGCATATCCGCGCACCTGCAGCTGTTGCGTGGGCGAGCGCAGCCGGGTCCACTGAGTCGAAGTCTCCCACGCAGACCTCAGGGACACGGTCGGCGGCCAGACAGATTTCCAGACCAGCATCAGCCGCGATCAGCAGGTCCGCCCCTCGGATCAGGCGCGCGTAGTGCTGCTCGGCGCCGGAGACCGGCGCCGAGCCTACCAGCAAAGCACGCCGGCCGGTCCTCACCCGCGCACGCTCCCGTACAGACGCTGGAGCTGCGGCATGAGCGGGAAGGCTATCAGTGCACACCCGACCGCGGAGACCAGGACGAACGAGTTGTACACCGCCGAGTAGACCAAAGGCGCCTGACCGGCGTCCTTGGCGAAAGACGCAAAGAACACCACGCCGGACAGTACGTGCGCTGCGTACCGGCCCAGCGCTCCGATCACGATTCCCGGCACAATGGCCGTCACGAGGCCGCGTGCGGTTCGGCCCGCGTCATGCTCGGACGTCCAGCGATGGGCGAAGACCCCGGCCATGCCGCACAGCGAATACGCGATGGGGTAATCGAGCGCCATTCCGAGCGGATGGAAGACGTATGGGTCGATGAAGAAATCGATGATGCCGTAGAGCGCGCCAGCGGAGAGGCCGACCCATGGCCCTCGCAGAAGTGCGATCACGAACAGTGGAAGCATGGCGAGCGATACGCTGCCTCCCTGCGGCATCTCCCACAGCGAGAACAAGCTCAGCACCGCCGCGAGCGCGACAGTTAGACCGATCTCGACGCTCAACCGAACACGTGAAATCTTCATGCTCTCTCTCCTCTTCCGGCGCGCCATGCGCCGATACGAGGGAGCACTGAGAGTCGGACGAGCGAACACCCGTCCTTTCCGCCGTGCTGCTTCGCATTACCGGAGCAGTCATTCGGTCGCGACCGGTGCGGTCGCCTCTCAGCCGCCATTCGGCAGCTCCCGATACGGTGATACTTGCTCATGGTGGCACAACAGAGGGAAAGGTGGAAGGGGTCCCTCTCGGCCGTGTCCCTGTCGGCCGAGAGGGCGCGGACCGCGCGCTACTGCATCCGCCGAAGGTAAGAATACGGATTGACGGCGGCCCCGCCGTTGGGGTGGATCTCGAAGTGGAGGTGCGGTGCGCTGGCGCTAGCGTTTCCGGTGCTGCCGACGGTGCCGATGACCTGCCCGGCCTGCACACGGCCTGACGTCACCTTGTAGCTGTCAAGGTGTGCGTAGTAGAAGGCCCACCCGTTATCGGCGGTCAACCAGATGGTCTTGCCGCCAAGCCCGCTCTGCTTCGAGCGGACTGTCCCCGACAGGATGGCTACGACAGGGGTACCCGTGCGGGCCATGATGTCCGTGCCCTTGTGCGTCCGGCCGCCCGAGCGGGCGTCGCCCCATGTGTCGGTGTACGTACACGGACCAGCGACCGGGAACACCATGCCGTTCGGTCCCGGCCTGGCCGAGGTCCTGCCGGTGCGGGCTTTCTCCGCAGCGATTGCGGCATCGAGCTGCTTCTTGAGCTTGGTGTACTCGGCTTGCTGCGTCTTGAGTTCGGAGTCGATGCGGTCGGCCTCCCGTTTCAGCGCTTCCGCGTCCTGGGCTTGTACGGCGCGCAAGGTCTCGAACTCCGCGCGCTTGGTCGCGAGCGTCTCCTGGAGGACTTCGACCTCTGTGATGATGTCCGCGTCCTGCTGCCCAACGCGCTGCACGTACTCGAGCCGCAGGAGC
>JAJZRZ010000110.1 GCA_021850085.1 Actinomycetes bacterium
TCGGCCAGGTCCGTGATCTGGGATTCGTCCTTCCACCATAGAAGCGTGAGTACGCGCTCGCCGATCCGTATCGAGTGTTCGCGGAGAACGTACCGCGAAGAATTCGGATGCTCGATCCACTCATCCGCGTCAACGTCTTCCGGATCACCCGCAAGTCCGCTGTTCAGAAGCCTCCGCGCAGCGGTCCAGGACCCGGGCTGGTCCCTGGGCCAAAGGGCACGATGAACGATCGGCGATCTCGCGAACCACATGCGGCGCCCTGTTTCGTCCGAGCAGATCAGCATGGAAGGGAGCCCGCCCTCCTCGACAAGGCGAATCGCAGTCGCCGTGAGGCTGGTCGTGAACGCGTCGGCAAGCGCTCGAACGGTATCGAATGTCACCGGTTTCAGGCGCGCAGCTGGACGAAACAGGAACGTCGGCAGCAGCAGGTCAGCCGCGAACCGGTTCGCTCTTCGCTCGGGATCTACGGAGTCCCACCCCGACATGAACTGACTGTCAGTGCATGCGAACGCGACACGCCCGCGGTCTCGCAGCCAATGACCGAGTTCGTGCCCAGCCGAGAAGCGCTGCCGAGCGCGCGGAGCGGACGCGTTCACGGTGATGTAGGCGCGGTCCTTGTGACCGAGGATTCGCGCCTCGCACCCCGAGAGAGGCTCGTACAGAATCGTCGCGCCGCAGTACTGCGCAACCGCGTCGATGTCGATCTCGGAGGGGCTCGAGATCCCTAGCTCCTCGAGTAGCGCCTCGGCAGTTGGAGGAATCATGGCGGCGTCACTCACCGTGATCCACGGTATCGAGCCCGTCGAGCAGCCCTAGTTGCTCGGCTTGTCTGAGAAGAGTCTGCACATCGGAGTCAGTCATTTCACTGAACTCGCGGTGCTGAAGCGTCACAGAGCGGATCTCAGGATGGGTCTGAAACACGCGCATGAGCAGTGTTCGCTGTTCCGTCCGCTGTGCTGGGATCCGTGCGGTCGCGGCACAGAACGCGGCCAATGATGATTTGTATTCGGCTTGCGCCTGTTCCAGCCGCCGCTGCTTCGAAGCCTTCACGACGCCTCGGAACAGCTGTTGGACGTGCGATTTGGTTTGGTTCGGATCAACGCCAGCGGAGCGCGCATCGAGGAGCACTTGCTCATCAGATGCTGCCTCGACAGAGTCCGCCATGGCGTTCGCAAACGCATGCAGCCGCTCGCCATCATCCTTAACGCGGGCCATAGGCCTACTCCTCCAAGCTGCGGGCGCCACGGCGGAGCCGCGTAACCGCCGTCTCGTAGTCGTTCTGCGAGAGCTCCAGCTCGCGCTTGATGTCCGGTCCAGTCATCTCCGTCTCCCAGCCCTCGATGATGAGGCTGACCGTCTCGTCCTTCGCGAACTTCTTCTTGATGCGCCCGGTCGTCTCCCGGGCGGCGGCGAGGCGTTCCGGGTCGGGGATCGCGGCCGGCACGAGACAGTCAGGATCGCCGGACATCACGACCTCGACCTCAGCCTGCTCCTGAACCGGCACGCCTAGCCGCGACTTGGCATCGCGGGCGAGGTGGCCGGCGACGTTCCGCACGAGTTGCAGGAGGTAGGTCACAAACCGGACCCCCTTCGGCCAGTGTCGGTTTCCCTTCAGCGCGAGCTCCATCGCCCGCTGGAGAAGATCGTCGCCGCAGACCCCGAGCCCGAGCCCCTTCAGACCGGCCGCCCGCAAGTCGGCGGTCCGCTTGAGGCGCTCTGTGTCCGCTGCGGAAAGCCCTTCGATCGCCGCCTCGATCTCCGCCCGCGAGGCGTAAGTCTCTACGGCTCCGGGCGATTTTTGCCCCATGCCCACCCCGCTGGTCGGCCTGCACCACTACTGCCCAGCTAGAGCGGGGTTTCCGACAAGCGGAGCGATTTTTTCGTCGCGATGTCGGAAAAGCGTCCCGGCCTGGGCACCCCTAGTAGGGCGCACCGATCACAGGCGGTCAAGGGACTGCTCCTTCGCACTCTCGCGAGTCGGCGCTTCCTCCCGCACCCCGCGGGCCCTCGCAGCGAAGAAAGGACTGAAGATGACCTCTCCGATTTCAGCGCATGATGCTCCGCCTCCCCCCGACGAGAAGCCCCACCCCGACCACCCCGAGACCGGGCCGATCGTCACGATCTACGTCGACGACAAGCCGGTGAAGATCCACCGCGGCAACCAGACCATCGCCAGCATCAAGCAGGCGGCGGGCGTCGCCCTCGCGGACCAGCTGCAGCTCGAGACCGGCGACGGCCTCAAGAAGCTCGACCAGAACGGCTCGATCACGCTCAAGGGCGACGAGCGGTTCCAGAGCTTTCCCGCGACCGGCCAGTCCTCGTAGGTCGAGCGATGGACATCCCTCAGACCCAGATCGACGAGCTGAAGCGGATCTTCAAGGGCGTGATGGTCGGGAGCGAGGGGACGACGCCGTACTTCCTCCTCCCGAACATCACTCTGCCCGACCACTGCTCTCCGCGTGTCATCGACGCGCTTCTCTGCCCGATCGTCCAGAGCGGGTACCAGACCCGCATGTACTACTCGGAGCGGATCAATCGGCCCCCTCACGCGGACCCGGCCAAGCGCCTGAACTGGAGCGGGAACGTCCGGATCCTCGAGCGGAACTGGCATGTCCTCTCGTGGCAGGTGCAGGGCGGCACCACCCTGCGCCTCGTCCAGATGGCACTCGCACACTTGGACGCCTTCGAATGAGCGTGCTCGTACGGCTTCGTCGCGACCTCTTCGACGCGATGGTCGCGGATCTTTGTCGGCCTCATCCGTTCGCACTCGAGCGCGTGGGGTTCCTGTATGGCAAGCTCGCGCGAGCTCTCGACCTGCGACTCGTGATCCCGTTCGAGTACGTGCCCGTTCCCGACGAGCAGTACCTTGATGAACCCGATGCAGCGGCGACGATCAATGCCGATGCGCTCTTCGACGCTCACCAGCGAACCCGTCGCGCTCAGGACTGCTGCCTCCACGTCCACATGCATCTCGGGGAAGGCTCGACATGGTTCGGCACCACAGACCTCAAAACCCTTCGCCGCATCGGCCCGAGTCTTCAGCGGATGGCGAAGGGCGGCGCGCACGGCGGGCTGGTCCTCTCGCTCTCGACCGCATCAACGTTGCTTTGGCTGCCCGGCGACACCGAGCCGTCTCGCGGGCGCGTATCCATCGTCGGCTTCCCGACTTCCGTAGACTGGAGGCGCTGATGAGCAGCGATCGGTTCAGTCGGCAGTCCTTTCTTGGAAGCCGCGCCGAGGAGGCGCTCGCGGCCGCGAAGGTCGCGATCGTGGGCCTCGGCGGCGGCGGATCGCACGTCGCGCAGCAGCTCGCGCATCTGGGGTTTCGGCATTTCAAGCTGTTCGATGGGGATCTCATCGAGGACAGCAACCTGAATCGGCTTGTCGGGGGCACCGAGCTCGACGTGACGATGGCGACGCCGAAGGTGATCATCGCGGAACGAGTCATTCGCAGCGTCGCCCCCACCGCTTACGTCGAGCGCTACCAGGCTCGATGGCAGGATCACCCGGAGGCCCTTCGCAGCTGCGATCTCATCTTCGGCAATGTGGACGGCTACCGTCAGCGCTGGGAGTTGCAGGTCTGCTCTCGCCGATACTGCATCCCGTATGTCGACATCGGCCTGGATGTCGCGGAAGTGGGCGACGAGGGTCCGAAGATGCGAGGGCAGGTTATCCTCACGGTCCCCGGCGGCCCCTGTATGAAGTGCGTCGACTTCATCACGGACGAGAACCTCGACGAGGAGGGCGCCCGGTACGGCGACGCCGGCCCGCGTCCCCAGGTAGTCTGGGCGAACGGCGTCCTGGCCTCGACGGCTGTCGGCCTGGCGGTTGACCTTCTCACGGGGTGGACGCGCTCGGTCCCCTCGGAGCGGGTCGTGTATCTGTCCTACGACGGCAACACGGGCGTTCTCGCGCCGGACAAGCGCCTCCGATATCTCAAGTCGTCGTCCTGCCGACATTTCACAGCGGAAGACGTCGGAGACCGGGCATTGCGGCCCGCGTGAGCCGGGGCAGATCCCTGTAGCCACGAGAAGACTCTGGAGACCACATGAACCGGATCGAGTCTCAGATCGAGGGTGAATTTACAGGGTGGAGCGGCGACACTATTTTCCGGCTCACCAACAGTCAGGTCTGGAGGCAGCGTCACTACGCGTATCACTACCATTATGCCTACAGGCCGAAGGTGCTCATCTACCCGGAGGGCGGCCGGTTCAAGATGAAGGTCGCCGGAGTGAACAGCGAGCTCGATGTCGAGCGTGTTCGTTGACGCGCTCCTGCAGGAGGCGACCATGTCATCCATCGCTCTGAAGAAGCACCTGTTCGGTGTGTACGGCGGATTCGCCGACAAGCGAATCAAGAAGGCTGAATCTGGAGACACCTTCTGCATCGATGACCGCACCGAGGGAGATCACGGAGCTGGTGGCCACCTCCTAAGCTACTTCTGCACGATGTTCGCCAAGGTGCGAGATGACGGACCCGTCGAGGTGATCCTCGACCGGAACACGCCAACCAGCTCGACCGTCGTGAATACGGCGAAGAGCATCGGCGCGACGGTCTTCACCGTGGAGCCGCATACGAGGATCACGATCGTGCTCGCTGCCAGCGAGGGCCAGAAGCTGCGCGCCCTCGCTTCGGCGATCCGTACGATCACTGCTCCGGGCAGGCGTTACGACGTCCCCAGCTACAAGTACGTGGTGCCGCGGACCGCGGACTCGCTTGAGCGCTTCGCCGATGCTCTGGACGAATACATCAAGGCTCAGCCCTGATCTATCGCTCGAGCCAAGCACATCCACTGTGCCGCGTCAGCGCCTGGAGTTGACCCGGTTCCGTGGAGACGGGTCAACTCCAGGCGCGAATTCGGCGAGGCCGATGACAGCTTGCTGGGGCGAGCGGAGCGTGCTTGCTACGCTGCGACGTCAAACTCGGCGAGAAGACGCCGCAGGTGACCGACGAGTTCGCTGCGCAGCGCGGCGCCTAGGGTGCCCCCGCGGGCCCGCGCCAGATCGAGAACGAAGGTCTCGTCGGTTAGCTCGAAAATCTGCGGCTCGCCAGCAGTGCCGCTTCCCTCCGCATCCGCTTTCTCGGCCGCTCCAACAGCCTCCGCCACCGCGGTCTCGTCACCGTCGCGCCGCCCGAGACTGCTCACATACGTCTGGAGCTTCCTCGCGGACCACTCCTCGCCGAGAACGCGCGAAATGAGCTTCTCAAGCTTCGCAAGCGCCTTCGCCTTCCCCTCCGTGTTGTCGCCGCGAGCGTAGTGGCGATACGCGCGGATGACATCGAGGGCATGCTGGGTCGAGAGGATGCGGCGCTCGCCATCCACATCGACGCCTCGGATCATCGCCGTCTTCACCACGGCCGGCGCTTCGTGAATTTCCACGAGGCGCTGGACCTTACGAAGCGGCCAGCGCAGCTGCTCGGCCATCCCCTTGGTGTCGAGCCCGTCCTCCTCCATCGTCTGTGCGACGATTCGCGCGAGCTCGACCGTGTTGAGGTCCGCCCGCATCACGTTCTCGTAGAGCTGCCGGCGCCGAACATGCTTGGGCTCGCGGTTGATGAGCGCGGGAACCGTGGCGAGCCCCGCGAGCTGTGCCGCGCGCCAACGCCGCTCGCCCCAGACGATGACGTAGTGGCCTTCCTGGTTCGCGTCGGGCCGCAGCTCCAACGGCTCGATGATCCCCTCCTGCCGGATGCTGGCAGCGAGCTCCTCGAGCTTCCCCTTGTCGAAGTCCTCGCGCGCCTGCGACTCGTCGCGGTGGACGAGCTCGGTCGGGACCTCGACGATCTCCTTGCCGGTCCCTCCGAAGATCTGGTCGAGAGAGAGGCGCGGGCGCGCCATGGTTGCTCCGGCGTCACCCTGCTGCCCGCGGTCGGTGAGCTGCGCAGCGGAGACTCGAGCGACCTCAGGCATGGCTCGCCTCCGTGCGCGCGAGGAACTCCTTCACGAAGACGCGGTACGCGTCCGGGCCCTTCGAGTCCTTGAATCGTGCGTCGAACAGAGATGCGGCCTCGGCCATGGATCGCGCGATGGCGACGGCGCGCGGGATTCGGGTCTCGTAGAGAGCGTCGCGGCAATTGTCCTCAACGAACGCGAGCGCCTCC
>JAJZRZ010000111.1 GCA_021850085.1 Actinomycetes bacterium
ATGACGTCGTGGCCGACGGCGATCTCGTCGCCGTCAAACTCCACTTCGGCGAAGCAGGCAACACTGCGTTCGTCCACCCGGTCTTCTTGCGCGAAGTGGTGCGAAAGGTGCGCGAGGCCGGCGGGAAGCCTTTTCTCACCGACGCGAACACGCTCTACCGCGGTGAACGCGCGAATGCTGTGGACCATCTGGCGTGCGCCATCCACAACGGGTTCGGGTTCGCCACCGTGGATGCGCCGCTCATCATCGCCGACGGGCTGGACGGACGAGACGCCGTGGACGTGCCGGTGTCCGGCCGGCACTTCGAAGCGGTGCGCATCGGCTCGGCAGCCGTGCGCGCCGACGCCATGGTCGTGGTCACGCACGTCAAGGGGCACGAGGCGAGCGGCTTCGGCGGGGCACTGAAAAACGTCGGCATGGGGCTCGGCTCGCGCTCGGCCAAGCAGCGCATGCACGCCGACTTCCGCCCCGAGGTGTCGACCGCGCACTGTACAGGGTGCGGCCGCTGCGTCGCGTGTTGCCCCGTGGGAGCGATCGCGATCGGTCCCGACCGTGTGGCGCGGGTCGACTACGAAGTGTGCTACGGGTGTGGCGAATGCGTCGCCGCCTGCCCCTTCGGCGGAATCGCCACCCAGTGGAAGACGGAGCCGGAGGCGCTGCAGGAGAAGATGGTGGAGCATGCGGCAGGCGCGCTTGCCGGCAAGGACGGCAAGGTGGTCCACCTGTCGTTCATCACCAACGTGTCGCCCGACTGCGACTGCTGGGGATTTTCCGATGCTCCGGTGATCGCCGACGTGGGGGTGCTCGCCTCCACCGACATCGTCGCCATCGAACAGGCGGCCTACGATCTGGTGCGGCAGGCGACCGGTCTGCCCGGCTCGCGGGGCGAAGGGAGCGGACCGGGTGACGACACCTTCACGGCGATCACGGGGGTGGACGGCACGCACGCGATAGCCTATGCACAGGAGATGGGACTCGGGTCGAGGCGCTACGAGCTCGTCACGGTCGAGTAGGCGCACGGCGAAGGACGGGGACGCTCGATGGATCACTTCGGATCGCTGAAGAAGGCCTGGACGATCACCTGGCGATACAAGTCGCTTTGGGTTCTCGGCCTGTTCGCTGGCGCAGGGAGCACCGGCAGCGGTGGGGGCGGCAGCTGGCCGACCGGCGACGACGAGTTCTCGCCGGGAGCAGGGCGCCAGATCGAGGCATGGCTCACCGATAACATGGTGCTCGTCGTGGTCCTCGCTGGCTTCCTCGTCGTCCTGGCGCTCCTGTTCTGGGTCCTGTCGCTCGCGGCCCAAGGCGGGCTCGTGTGGGGCGCGAACGAGGCGGCCGAAACCCGGAAGCCCGCGATTCGAACCGCCTGGGGAGTGGGTTTCAACAGGTGGGGCCGCACGTTCATGATCAACTTCGTGCTGGGGATACCCATGCTCGTGCTCGGACTCATAATCGCGGCTGTCGTCATCGCTGCGGGAGTGGGCGGCTTCTTGATCGGTGATGAGGCCGGTGGCCTCGCGGCCATCGGGGGCCTGTGTCTCGCGCTTCCTATCATCATCGTCCTCGTGGTGGCGGTGTCGGTGGTGATCGGCATCGTGAGTCCGCTCGCACTGCGCTACGGCGTGCTCCACGACATCACGTTCGGCGAGGCGATCAGACGCGGATGGCTCGACTTGTGGGGTAAGCGGGGCGCATTCGTGTTCTGGCTGGTCATGCTGCTTCCGGGCATCGCGGCCGGCATCATCATGGTGCTGCTGATGCTGCCCTTCCTCATCCCGGCCATCGTGATGTTCGCGGGTGAGCGGTTCGCGATGGCTACCGGTGTGCTCTTGCTCGGGGGGCTTCTCATGCTGCTCCCGACAGCCATCTACGGCACGTTCGCCTCCTCGGCGTGGACCGTGTTCTTCCGCACGATGACAGGTATGGATGCGCCGTCCGTCGACACCGCCGTCCAGTACGCACCATCCCCACCTCCCGCGGGTCCCGCCGCGCCCGCGGCGCAGGCTCTATCCGCCGAGGAGGCTCCGCCTACCGATGAATGAGCCCGCCAAGGGCGTACTGCTCGTCTGCGCCACGCCCATCGGCAATCTGGGTGACGTGACGCTGCGCGTTCTGGACGCCCTTCGCACGGCCGATATCATCCAGGCCGAGGACACGCGCGTGACGCGCAAACTGCTCACGCGCTACGAGATCCGCACTCCAACGGAGCCCTACCACGAGCACAACCGGGCGGCGCGCACCGCCGGCCTCGTGGAGCGCATCGAGCGTGGCGAGCGGATCGCGCTAGTCTCGGATGCGGGCACGCCCGGCATCTCTGATCCGGGGGAACACCTCGTGGACGCATGCCTCGAGGCGGGTGTGCGCGTGGAGGTCCTTCCCGGCCCGTCGGCGATCATGACCGCGCTCGTTGCCAGCGGGCTCCCCACGCACGCGTTCTACTTCGGCGGCTTCCTGCCACGCAAGGCTGGCGAGCGGTCGCGTGCGCTTGCGCAGCTGGCGTGCCTGGACGCCACGCTGGTCTTCTACGAGTCACCCGGCCGTACGGTCGCCACCCTTGCCTCGCTGGCCGAGGCGTTTCCCGGTCGCAGTGTCGCACTCGCGCGCGAGCTGACGAAGCTGCACGAGGAGGTGGCGCGTGGGGAGGCGGGCGAGCTTGCGAGCAGGTTCGCCGACCGGGAGTTCAAAGGTGAGGTCGTGCTGTTGGTGGGACCGCCGAACGCGCCTTCGCAACTGGCGCTCGACGAGCATGCCGTGCGCGAGCGGCTGGCTTCGCTGGAAGCCGAGGGGTTGACGCGGCGCGATGCGGTGCGCGATGCCGCTGCACAGCTGGGCCTGCCGCGCAACGACGTGTACCGGATCTCACTCGGGGATCGATGAGTCCTGCCGCCTACCGAAGGCGGTACACGTCCGCGCGATGGTCGACGCGGACCACGCGGACGGCATCCTCTTCGACTCTCCAGACCACGCGCTCGTGCTGGCTCTCGACAAGAGCATCAAGAGGTGCGCAACAGCGTCCCAGTCACTTCTTCTTGATGTCCCCGATGCACGTCTCGCACAGAGGCCGGTCCTTCACCGTGTCGACCTCTTCCTCGCTGCCGCACAGGACGCACGACTCCTTGAACTTCTCAAGGATGATCCTCCCCTTGTCCACGGAGATGGAGATGGGGTCCTTGACTCGTATGCCGAGCGTTCGACGCAACTCCATGGGTATCACGATCCTGCCCAGGTCGTCGACGCGCCGGACGATGCCCGTGTCGTTCATGCTCATTGCTCCTTCTGGTGGCGGCGGCGGCCGCTGGGTACGGTATCATGAGAAGCCGCTATCGGCCCCATTCTCTTCCATAAATGCCCATATCGAGGACGAGGTAACAACCGGTGAGCGATTCGCCGTTTTACGTGACCACCCCCATCTACTACGTCAATGCTGAGCCGCATCTCGGCACGGCATACACCACAATTGCCACCGATGCCATCGCCAGGTACCGCCGGATGACAGGTAATGACGTCCGATTCCTGACCGGCCTCGACGAGCACGGCCAGAAGATCGCGCAGGCCGCCGAGGAGCACGGCATGTCGCCGCAGGCGTGGGTGGACGCGATCGCGCCGACGTTCAAAGACGCATGGGAGATGCTCGGCATCTCCTACGACGATTTCATCCGCACCACCGAGGAGCGGCACACGCGCGGCGTGCAGGCTTTCTGGACGAAGCTCTACGACGACGGCTACCTGTACCAGGGCCACTACGAGGGTTGGTACTGCGTGCCCGACGAGACGTACTGGACGGGGGAGCAGCTTGCCGACGGCGCCTGCCCGCAGTGCGGGCGCGCGGTGCAGTTCATCCGTGAGGACAACTGGTTCTTCAAGCTGTCCGAGTTCGGTGAGAAGCTGCTCGCCTTCTACGACGAGCGACAGGCCGCCGGTACGCCGTTCGTGCAGCCCGAGACACGCCGCAACGAGGTCGTATCCTTCGTGAGGCAGGGTCTCAAGGACCTCTCGATCTCCCGTACCAACTTCACATGGGGCGTGCCGTTGCCGTTCGCGCCCGAGCACGTCACGTACGTGTGGATCGATGCATTGCTCAACTACATCACGGCCATCGGCTACGGCAGCACCGAGGCCGGGGAGCTGGAGATGTTCGAGCGCTACTGGCCTGCCGACTACCACTTCGTTGGCAAGGACATAATCCGGTTCCACTGCGTGATCTGGCCCGCGATGCTCATGGCCGCCGGCATCGAGCCGCCGAAGGCGGTCTTCGCCCATGGCTTCCTGCTCACCAAGGGCGAGAAGATGAGCAAGTCTCGCGGCAACGCGCAGACACCCGCCTCGCTAGTGGAGCGCTTCGGCGTTGATGCCTATCGCTATTACTTCTTGCGCGACGTGCCGTTCGGCATGGACGGATCCATCTCCATGGAGGCGATGGTGCAGCGATATAACGGCGATCTGGCCAACGACTGGGGCAATCTGTGCTCCCGCCTGTTCAACATGACCGAAAAGTACCTCGGTGGGATTACGCCTGCCGTGCCGGATGTGACGCGTCAGACCGCTGAGGACGCGAGTATGCGTTCGATCGCCGAGAATCTTCCCGCGACCTATGAGTCACACATGACGAGGCTTGACTACGCGTCGGCGCTAGAGAGCACGTGGGAGCTCATCAAGCACGCCAACCGCTACATCGAGAACGCGGCGCCTTGGACGCTTGCCAAAGAGGGCGAGACCGAGCGTCTGGCCGCCGTGCTCCACAACGCGCTCGAGGCTGTGCGCATCGCCGCGCTCTTCACCGCACCCATGATGCCGTACACCTCCGCTGAGGTCTGGCGCCGCCTCGGCCTAGGAGATATCGCCGAGGTCACCGATATTTCCGCATCCGCCGTATGGGGCGGCCTGCCTGAGGGATCGACGGTCAGCAAGGGCGAACCGCTGTTCCCGCGCATCTACGAGGAAGCATAGGCGAGCCGGGTGTCGCGATGACCCGAGACCTCCCGACACTTCCGGATCTCGGCGCTCCATCGGTCGACGCGCACGCGCATCTAGATCTGCTCGAGGACCCGGTCGGCGCGCTTGTCCACGCAGCGCGCGCCGGGATCGCGCTCGTGGCCACAGTGGTGGACCTGACTGAGGAGCCGGAGATCACGTTCGCGGGCCTCGAAGGCTGGCTCGAAGCCGCGGGAGACCGGCTGGCCCCGCTCGGCCTCACGCCCCCCGAGGTGCGCCTGATCGCCGGGTGGCATCCGCACAATGCGAAGGACGGCACCGAGGCGCTGCTCGCGCGCATGCGTGCGTGTGCGGCCGACCCGCGAGTCGGCGCCTTCGGCGAGCTCGGACTGGACTTCCACTACGACCACTCGCCGCGCGATACCCAGCGCGGGTGGTTCCGGCGCCACCTCGAGCTCGCGCACGAAGTGGGCCTTCCGGTGGAGGTGCACCTGCGGGAGTCGCACGACGAGGGGCTCGCGCTGCTCGCCGAGATCGGCATCCCGGCGGCCGGCTGCATCATCCACTGCTTCACTGAGGGCCCGGAGCTCGCGGAGCGGTTCCTTGCGCTCGGGTGTCACATCTCCTTCGCGGGGCCTGTGACGTTTGCGAAGGCGGAGCAAGTGCGCGATGCTGCCCGCGCCGTGCCCCTCGACCGCCTGCTTGTGGAGACGGACTGTCCGTTCCTCGCACCGCATCCGTATCGCGGGCGAACGAACGAACCCGCGCTCGCCGTGCTCAACGTCGCCGCGGTGGCCAGTGCCAAGGGGCTTGCGCCCGCCGAGGTCGCCGCCGCCGCGCTCGGCAACGCTCGGGCGTTGTTCTCGCGGAAGCGTGTCCTGTGAGCGCGCCGGGCCAGGAGCCGCTCGTCCTCGGCGTAGCGGGCAGTCCTCGACGTGGCGGCAACAGCGACCGCCTGCTCTCCGCGGCGCTCACAGGCGCGCGCGAGGCCGGGGCGCGGACCGAGATGTTCGTTGCGGCCGGAAGCGGCATCGACCCTTGCCTCGGCTGCAACGCGTGCGCACGTGACGGCATGTGCATCCAGCGTGACGCGGGGCCGGCGTTGTACGCCACGCTGGACGAGGCGGACGCGATCGTGATCGCGAGCCCGGTAGATC
>JAJZRZ010000112.1 GCA_021850085.1 Actinomycetes bacterium
GACGAGAAGAACGCTGAGCTTCACCCGCCGGACGCCGAGAGGCGTGCGACCGGGCCGTCATGGGACTTCCTGCTCATCTTGATCACCGTGGGCATCCTCGGAGTCCTCGGCGTACAGTCCCTTCTCGGCACGATCTACTCCTGGTGGGCCTATCGGAACATCCCGGGATGGGAGCAGGTCGGCTACGCCGGTTTCGTGCAGGTGATGAACGCCGTGGCCGCGCCGCTTGTCGTGGCGCTCGTGGTCGTGATGGGGCTGTGCGTGCCCAAGCGGCTCCTCGCCAGGCGCACGCTGCTGGTCGCTTCCGCCGGGATGGTGGCGATCGCCCTCGTGTCCTGGGCCCTGACGGGCTCGATGGCCGTGGCGCTCACCGTGTACCTTGCCGAGGCGGCGCTCATCCAGCTCGCAGTCGTGATCCTCACGCTGGCGGGCATCCCCGGACTCGGCTACCTCAGTCACGGCCGGGTGGTCAAGGCGGGATCCGGCCTGCTGCACCTCGGCTTCATCCTGTTCGCCATCGTCATCGTGGCGCTGCAGGAATCGCCGCTGATGCTGCCGGTCTTCAGCGCGGCTTCGATCCTGATGATGCTCGGCTCCGTGCTCGCGTTCTATGCGAGGCCTTCCGCGCGCGAGCGCGCCGAGGACGACTTCTAGAGATCGCGCACGAGCGCGGTCACGAACGCGGCGGCTTGCTCGATGGTCTGCGGCGAGACGTTGTCGGCGACGTCGGAGTGCCAGTGCCAGTTGGGGACGCGGCCGTTTATGTCGAGCGCCGTCACACTCATCGCGCGAGCACCCCGCGCCAGCGCGGGGGTGGCGCTCGTCGTGAACCCGCGGTACGAGTGGCCTTTCACCGAAAGCCCGCTCTCACGAACGGTGCGCCTCGCCTGCGTCATCAGGCGCCGGTCCGCTTGATGACGCCGGGCCGCACCTTCCTCGGTGACGAAGGCCACTGTGCCGGCCCCGACGCTCTCGATGTTGATGATGAGTGCGTCGTCAAGCTCGTCGCCGTATGCGTCGAGCAGTTTGCGTATCCCCCAGCCGCCAGCCTCGTCGGCGCCGGTGGCCACGAACCAGATCTCCTTCTCCACGAGCGCCCGGTCCACGTTCTCGGTGACGCGCCGCCTGATGCGAGCGGCAAGGTCGGCCGCCTCACCGTCGCGTGCGTCGTCGCCGGCGGTGCCGCCCTTGAAGCCGAACTCTTCTTCGTCGTCGTCGGAGTCGATGTTCTCCCAGCTGCCGATCTTCTTTCCGGCCTTGCGAACGTCGAATCCTTTCCCTATCCCGAGCCACGCGCTGATGCCGTGGCCGTGTCGCCCTCGCTCCTCGTGCGCGGACTCGGGAGCCGCTGGGCGCGTCTCGGGCACATCAAGCGGCAGGGATCCCTGACCTTCGGGCGCTTCGTCCTCAAACCGCACAGGCTGCTTCGGCCCGGTCGCCCGGGGCAGCTCCTCATCCCACAGGCCGCCGACGGCCGCGTCCTCGGCCCAGTCGCCGGTGGTCGCTGGCGAAAGAGGCGGCTGCGCCTGTGCAGCAGGCGTCACGCGCACCGGCTCCAGTCTCCCGGTCTCCCAGTCGATGTCGCCAAAGCCGTCGAGCGGCACGTCTTCGGCAGGTTGCCCCGGCGCCGGCATCGCCCGATACTCCAGCAACGCGTCGTCAGGGGCGACGCCTGTCTCGTAGGCCGCGAGCATCCCCCGCCGCACGGGACGCTCGCGCAGATGCGCCTCGTCCGGCTCGGGCACCGTGGCCTCCATCACGCCGAGCATCGCGGCCACACCCGACGCGTTGTCGTTCGCGCCGTCGGTGGCATGGGCGAGCAGCTCGCGGTGGACCATCACCACCAGCGGGAAGAGCAGATATGCCGCGGTCACGCACGCGGCGTAGCCGGTCCACGGCCTCCAGTCCTGCGCGAATGGCAGCGCTCCGAACCCGATGACGGCAGGCGTCAGGAGCGTGGCGGCCTTGGTGAGCGTGAGCAGCAGCGGCAGGTTCCGGACCATACCGGGACTGGAGGTGATCGAGCTTTTCGCCGAGTCGTAGTGAGCCACGATAACCACACGCTTCAGGCGCTCCCCTCGGCGCTGACGGGGAACATGGCGCGCGATGATGTTCTGGCTCGGTCCCTTGCCGAGGAACTTCGCCAACGTGAAGCGCATATCGAGATCAAGCCACAGGAGGGCAGCGGCGGCGGCGGCGATCACGAAGGCCGGCATGCTGGCCCAGATGGACAGCGCGGCGGCGCCGAGAGTGAGGGCGTGGCAGAGCGCATGCGCCCACGAGTACGTGCGAGGGCAGTCGAACTCGTGACGCTCCGGTTCCAGACCGCGTGCCCGGAACGCGTCCTCGATATAGTCCGCGGCTCGTGCCTCGGCATCCGTACACGCAGGGCGTGGGCCGATGACGTCGGCCAGCTCGCGGACGTGATCCATGACCTGGGGCATGCTCTCTCCAAGCGCTCGGGTGTCGCGCAGACGGGCGGTGCCGTCGCGCCAATGATACCGCAGGGCGAACTGCAGCTCGTCCTGCACGAACGCATAGTCGACCACGTGAGCCACTTCGGACCACGGCTATGGCGCTCCACCTTGGCTGCCCGGCATGGCGGTGCCGGTGCGCAGCCACCCGCTCGCCACGCACCGGCACAGTATTCGCCACCGCGGGTGCCGCTCGTCAGGCGCGTTACCGCTACGCGGCCTCGTTTTCGCCGAGGATGACCGCCAAGTCCGCTTCGGCGCTCTCACCGATCGGCTTGATCGCGAACGTGTCCACGAGCACCTGCAGCACAGCGGGCGTGATGAACGCCGGAAGGCTGGGGCCGAGGCGGATGTCCGTGATACCGAGGTGTAGCAGCGTCAGCAGGATCGCCACCGCCTTCTGCTCGTACCACGACAGCACCATTGAAAGCGGCAGGTCGTTCACGCCCACCTCGAAAGCGTCCGCTAGCGCGAGTGCGATCTTGATGGCCGAGTAGGCGTCGTTGCACTGGCCGATATCGAGCAGGCGCGGGATGCCGCCGATGTCGCCGAGCTTGCGATCGAAGAAACGGAACTTGCCACACGCGAGCGTGAGGACCACCGTGTCGGCAGGGGCCTGCTCCACAAGGTCGGTGTAGTAGCTGCGGCCCGGCTTGGCCCCGTCGCACCCGCCCACGAGGAAGAAGTGGCGGATGGCTCCGCTCTTCACGGCCTCGATGACAGTCGGCGCCACGGAAAGCACGGCGTTGCGGCCGAAGCCCACCATCACGCTGCCGCCGTCGCGCTCCCCTGTGAAGCCGGGGAGCTCAAGCGCGCGGTCGATGACCGCCGTGAAGTCGCCGTTGGCTACGTGCACGGCGCTCGGGTGCGCCACTCGGCCGGTGGTGAAGATGTTGGCCGCATACGTCTCGCGCGGATTCTGGATGCAGTTGGTGGTCATGAGGATCGCGCCAGGAAACTCCTCGAATTCCTTGCGCTGGTTCTGCCACGCCGTGCCGTAGTGGCCGTAGAAGTGCGGGTGCTTCTTCAGCTCGGGGTAGCCGTGCGCCGGCAGCATCTCGCCATGCGTGTACACGTCGATGCCGAGGCCCTCGGTGGCCTCGAGCAGCTCCTTCAGGTCCTTGAGGTCGTGACCCGAGACGAGGATCGCCTTGGCGGGACGGTGGCCCAGCGGCACGCTCGTGGGCACGGGGTGGCCGTACGCGCCGGTGTTGGCCGCGTCGAGCAACTCCATCACTCGCAGGTTCACTTCGCCGGTCTTGAGCGCAAGGCCCACCCAGTCGTTCAGATCGAGCGAGCGGTCCGAAAGCGCCGCCAGGAGCTCGTGCTCGAACGCGTATATGGCGGGGTCGGTGTGGCCGAGTACGCGGGCGTGGTCAGCGTAAGCCGCGATGCCCTTGAGACCGTAGACGGCGGTCTGCTGAAGCGCCTGGACGTTCTCATCGCGCAGATGGTCACTGAAGATGCCGACCGCCTCGCCCTGGGCGATCAGGCCCGCGAGGTCGGAGGCGGGCGTGAAGGCCACCGCGGGGTCGTCGGCAGGCACGGCACCGCCAGCCGCTTCGACGGCCTCGCGCAGCTCGCACTTGATCGCAGCGCCGCGCACGATGAGCCCAGCGATGTGTTCCGGGTCGAAGTCCACATTGGTCACGGTCGTGAACAGCGCGCCGTTGACGAACTCATCGGCCGCGTCATCGGCAACGCCGACCTTCGCGCCCGCGACCGCGACCGCCGCGATACCCTTGAGCTGGTGAATGAGTAGGTCTTGCAGCGCGGAGACCTCGGGGGTCTTTCCGCAGGCGCCGACTTTCGTGCAGCCGATGCCGCCCAACGCCTGTTCACACTGATTGCAGAACAATGTGGCTCCTCTCGGTATGGTCAACCGGGAGCCTCTCGGGCCCCCGGACGTGGCTGGATCGACTAGCCGTGGATGAGCGCCGGCAGGCAGCGGGTGCAGACCCACTCGCTACGACCCTGCTGACGGACGGGCAGCAGGGCGCGCTGGTCCTCGCTCGTGCCGCAGTTGAAGCAGTGCTGCGGGATGTAGTTCTGTTGCTTCTCGGCGATGATCGGCGCTGCCGCGTCGTGGTCGAACGGCACGGCCTCGCGCACCTCGATGGTGAGGGCGCCCGTAGGACACACGCCCAAGCAGAAACCGGCGCCGTCGCACAACTCCTCGCGGATCACGCGGGCTTTGCCGTCAACGATCTGGATGGCCCCCTCGGCGCACGGGCTCACGCACAGGCCGCAGCCGTTGCAGAGACTCTCTTCGATGCGGACGATCTGCCGGTTGATGGTGGTGGGCATCTACTGCTCCTTGTCTTTCGCGGACCGCTGGGCCGCGGTGTTCTCGGCCGCTGCCGCGGCCATCTTCTTTCGCCATTTCCGTGCTTCAAGCGCATGCCTGATACCGGGCAGCGCGTAGCCGCGGAGCACCGATCGCGGGCCGGCGAATCGCATCATCTGCCGCTGCCACTCGGCTTCATCGGCCCTGTAACAGTGTGTGTCGCAGTGTGCGCAGAACGGTTTGGGGTCCTTCGGACAGTAGGCGCGGCGGCGCTCGGCGTACCTGATGTGCTCGGCGCATTCGTCGCACAGCACCGGCACCTGCTTTCCGTACACGCCGAGCGTGGCGGCGTCGCTGTGAAGCCGGGTTCGCGCACGGCCGCCGTGGTGCGCGGCACAGAAGATGGCGCCGAAGCCGGCCACGATGCGCGTGTCGCCGCGCACCGTGTCCTCGCTCATCTTCCGCGCGAACCGCTCGTTCATCCGCCCACGACCCTGCTCGTTCCGTTCGCCGAATCTGCACACGGCTCGCAGCGTACATGGGGAAGTCGACCCAGTCCTTGACGTGCGTCAAGCCTACAACGAAGGTAGTCCACGACGTGGAGGTGCCAGATGCCGTCCGAACCGAGAAGCGATGTCCTTGCGGCGCTTCGCGCCTGCCGCCTGTGGCAGAACGCGAGCGACGAGGCCGTCGCGCGCCTTGCGCGAGTCACCACGGCCCAAGAGGCCCCGCGTGGGACGATGCTGCTCGCCGAAGGTGATCCCGCCACACGTTTCGGGGTGGTGGTGACCGGACGCGTGCGCATCTTCCACTCGGGTCCGGACGGCCGGGTGATCACGCTTGAGACGATGGAGTCCGGACAGCCGTTCGCGTCGGTGGCAGCGCTCGCAGGTGGGCGGTACCCGGCGAACGCGGACGCGGTGACGGCTGCCACGGTGGCGTGGATACCTCGGAAGGCGATCTTCGAGATGCTCGCCGCCGAGCCGGAGATCGCGCGCACGGTGATCGCCGACCTCTCCATGCGCGTCATGAACCTCACCGACATGGTGCAGACGCTCGCCCTCGACGTCCCCGCGCGTCTCGCGCGCTTCTTGTTCCAGCGCTCACTCGCGGTGGGCGAAGCCACGCCCGAGGGGTTGCGGGTGCCGCTCGGCACCACCAAGGCCGAACTCGCGTCATCGCTCGGCACGGTGCCCGAGACGCTGTCGCGAGCGCTCGCGCGCCTGCGCGACGACGGCGTGCTCGAAGTGCGCGGCACCCATGTCGTGGTCTACGACGTGGGTGCGCTGGCGCGCCTCGGT
>JAJZRZ010000113.1 GCA_021850085.1 Actinomycetes bacterium
CCAGGCCCCGGGCGAGATACGAGCGGTGCAGGTCGGAGGCGACGCGTTCGGCTCCGCCGCCGATGTCGGCGGCGGAGACCTGCAGGATCCGGATGGAAGAAGCGGTCAAGCGGTCCTCCGCGAGCGTGGGGCTGACAGGTATCTCGAAAAGCGCGTCGCTGCTTCGGTATGATAGCTCCTGGCCCCGTCGGCGGCTTTCCCTGCTCGCCCGAAGGGGTCACGGCCAACCCATGGAGCAGGTCAGGGTGGCTGCTGGAATCGCAGACTGAGGCACACGGCGAAGGCGAGTCATGAGAACAGCCGTTCTGATCCCCTGTCATAACGAACGCGCCAGCGTGGCGAAGGTGGTCGCCGATTATCGGCGGTTGCTCCCGGACGCGGTCATCTACGTCTACGACAACAATTCCAGCGACGGGACTGCCGAAGCGGCGGCGGCCGCAGGAGCCGTGGTCGTGCCCGAATACCGTCAGGGCAAAGGGTTCGTCGTCCGCTCGATGTTCCGCGACGTCGACGCGGACGTGTATCTGATGGTGGACGGTGACGACACCTATGAAGCCGAGGACGTCGCGGCGCTCGTCGGTCCCATCGTGGACGGCCGGGCCGACATGGTCGTGGGCGATCGGCTTGCCGGCGGGTACCTGGAGAAGAACACCAGGCCTCTTCACGGCTTCGGCAATCGCTTGGTGCGCTGGATGATCAACCGGATATTCCGGGCTCGGCTGGCCGACATCATGTCCGGCGCGCGCGCGTTCTCGCGTTCGTTCGTCCGAGGTTTCCCCGTGACCTCCGGCGGTTTCGAGGTGGAGACGGAGATGACGATCCACGCGCTCGACAAGCGCTTCCTCATCGCCGAGAGCCCGGTGGCCTACCGCGAGCGCGGGGAGGGCAGCGTCTCGAAGCTCTCGACCGTCCGGGACGGTCTCCGTGTCCTGAAGACCATCGTCGCTCTGTTCAAGGACTTCCGCCCGCTGCTGTTCTCGGCGCTCGTGGCCACGGCGCTGTTCCTTGGCGCGCTCGCGCTGTTCATCGCTCCGCTGGAGGAGTACATCGCCACGGGCTTCGTCCGGAAGATCCCGTCGCTGATCGTTGCGATGGCGTTGGGAACGAGCGCGCTGCTTTCACTTGTCACGGGGACGATCCTGGACTCCATCCGCAAGCAGTCGCGCATGCTGTACGAACTGGAGCTCACCGCGCAGCGGGCACGCTGCGCGCCGGATCTTGATGCCGGCGTCGACCGGGAGGGACGGCAGCGGCCGTAGCGACCCAGAGCGCCATTGGCTCCGGGTTCCCCATCTCGGCACTCATCTTGCTTCAGGGTTCGGTGCGTGGCCTCTCGCTCCGTGGCTGGTGTACACTGTGGCGCGGCTGGCCACAGGACGGCCGCCTACCGAGACCGACGAGAACGGGAGTGTGTCCATGTCTGACGCAGGACCTCCGGTGGAGCCCACGCCGCAGCGCGAGCGAGCTCCCCAGCCTTCATCGCAGTACACCGGCATCTTCCGCGACAAAGTCGTGCGGGTGATGGCGTACGTCGCCGCAGGCTTGGTCATCGCGTTTCTCGTGACGGTCGTGAGCGCGTTGTTCACGGGCGTCCTCGTACCATCCGGGCCGCGTACGGTGGCCGAAAAGGACATGGCGGTCGCGGCGGCGGCCATCGAGGCGGGCAGCACGGACGCCGCAGTGTGGGGCCGCTATGTGGCCACGCTCATCGCCGTGGAGCAGTACTCACGAGCCCAGGGAGTCATCGACGACGCGCGCGCCAGCCTGGATGACTCGGCCACCGCCGAGTTCACGATCGCCGAGGCGCGCCTGCACTACGCGAGGGGCCGCTACGAGGATGCCGTGGAAGCGGCCGATGCGGCGCAGAAGCAGATTAGCGAGCAGCACGAGGCGGCTCTTGCGGGTGGAGGCGAGCGGGCGCGGATTGCGCGCCTTGGCGGCTTGCACGCCAATCACGCCGCAGCCGCCCTCATCAAGGCCTATTCCTACGAGGCTCTCGGTGAATGGGGTAAGGCGATCGAACAGTTCGACGCCTATCTCGAGAGCACGCCGAGCGCCGCCGATATCCTGATCGACCGCGGTCTGGCGAAGATCGAGGCCGGCGACACGCCGGGTGCCGAGGCGGACCTGCGCTCCGCGCTCGCGTTTTTGCCCGATGACCGTGAGGCCCTCGACGGGCTTGCATCGATAGGAGTCACGCCATGAGTCGCACCACCCGTCCCGAGGAGTCCGCCGCCGCCGTCCGTTCCCGGCGCGGGCGCAGGACACTGACCGTCATCCTCATCCTGCTGCTCCTGACGCTCGCGCTCGCGGTGAACCTGCTCGTCAGGCTGATCACCCCGGCCGGTCTTCCTGGTCGTGACGCCGATCTCGGCGGTCTGGAATGGGTGCGCTCCATCTACGGTATGAGCGACGCGCCCGAAGATCAGCTCAGCCGCGCCCAGGCGGCCGTGCCTGACAGCGGCGGCCAGCTGTGGGTGACCGACGGCGAGCAGGGGACGATCATGCGCTTCACGCCTGACGGCCAGTTCCAAGACTCTTTCAGCGGACCGGCGGACGCGCCGCTGCTGACCCCCTCGCGCATGGCGTTCGGCCCGGACGGGCTCCTCTACGTCTGCGAGACCACGAGCGACGCCATCCGGGTGTTGGACCGGGGAGGCAACGAGGCGGGCTCGTTCAACATCCCCGAACCCGTTTCAGTCGCGGTCAGCGATGATCGCATCGTGGTCGGCGCCGTGGCCGGGTTTGCCATCCTCGACAAGCAGGGGCAGCCGATCAAGATCGTCGGCAGCCGCGGTAAGGGCGAGCAGGAGTTCGATTACGTGCATGGCGTGGCCATCGGCGAGGACGGGAGCATCTACGTCGCCGACTCGTTCAACAACCGCCTCTCGGCGTGGGACGGCGACGGCAACCGGCTTTGGATGGTGCGGACCGGGAAGCCGGCCAACGGCGCGGAGATGATCGACGGCAAGCTCACGGTGACCGACGCTCCGGATGCCGAGGAGGGGACGGAGAGCGGCCTGCAGCTTCCCCTGGGCATGACGCTCGACAGCGCCGGCCGCATCGTGGTCGCCGACATGTTCGACTGCACGCTGGCGGTCTTCAACGCCGAGGACGGCTCGTTCGTCGGCAAGTATGGCGCCGAGGGTGAGGATGACGGCGAGTTCTTTTATCCGGTGAGCGTGAGCTACGACCCCGGTCGCGACTGGTTCGCGGTGGCCGACAGCATCAACAACCGCGTACAGATCGTCCGCATACCAGGCTCGTCCGGTGGCGCGGAGCCTGTCTCGGCGGTCCGCCGCGCTCTGACCGGCCCGCTTCGCGCCTGCGTTCCGCCGCTGGTGCTGCTGATCGTCGTGCTGGCCGTCACACTCGTCGTGCGTTCGAGGCGTGCGCGCGCCGCTGGTCAGAAAAGTCTTAATGACTCTTCAGGAAACAGTGATTTCGATAATGCGGTGGCGTATACTGACAGGGAGTCTTTGTGAACCTGCAAGGATGTGAGCTGTTGAGCGTTCATCGGATGGTGCGCTATAGTTCACGGCAAGAACAGTCCGCGACCACAGGATCGGCCTTCGTGGCCGTCCGTGGTATGCGTCTGTCAGTCTGCTCAAGGAAGGAGGTGATCTGATGAAAAGAGCATTTCATATCACCTCGATCCAAGGAGCATCAATGAAGAAGACCTTCCTCGTCGTCGCCTTGGCGGTCGCCCTGACTTTCGCTTTGGCTACCACCGCCTTCGCGACGAGCCCGAAGACCTGGAACAGCCTTGAGGACTACTACAGCTGGGGTTCGGCGAGCACCGTGTCAGGCGCACTGCTCTCCAGCCTGGGCGCCAACCCCACCAATCCGGGCGTGCATGCCAACTACCAGGCCACCACGGCCAAGTGCGGCATCTGCCACTCGGTCCACCGTGCGGCCGCAACGGGTGTCAAGCTCCTCAAGGCCTCCACGGCCAGCTGCACCGGTTGCCACAAGGCCGGTGCCACGACCGTCACCAACCTGTTGGTCGGTTGGCAGGGTCCGGTCGTCTCCGGCTTGGGTAGGCCGCACGGCGCCGGTCAGGACGCAAACTGCACCGCCCGCGCATGCCACATCAACAACCCGCACGGCGTGGGTACATCCACCTACGCGATCTTCCGCGCCAAGCTGATCTTCAACGGCGTCGACGCGGTCGTCGGCCCGGCCAGCGCGAATCCGGCGAGCGGCTTCACCACGGCTCAGCTCAATGGCGCCGCCATGGGCGCTTTCGAGAAGGACGCAGTCGTTGCGGGCTACACCTGCAACCAGATCGGCTGCCATGACGCCACGATGTTGACCGTCCTGAACCGGAACTACGCCGAGCAGCGCGACCAGATGTATCCGCACGGTGGCCCGACGGTCGCCAAGACCGGTCACCTGAGCGTCGCCGGCGCGCGTGAGGCCTCGGCCTCGTACTCCCCGGTCGCCGGCTGCGTCAGCTGCCACGACCAGAGGGACAGCATGACCACGAGCGGCTTCACGTTCCCGCACGCGCAGGTCGCGACGCCGGGCAGCACCACGAACATGGGCACCGCCGGAACCACCCGCGCTTTCCTGTGGATGGGCTATGCAGCCAACAACGCAACCGCCCTCACCGCCCTCACGGACCACGACATGAAGGCGTACGACGGTACCTGCCTCAAGTGCCACCGCAACACCGTTTCGGGTATCGGTATCAGCAAGTAACACATGCGCCCGAAGAGCACCCCTCTTCACCGCGCATCGGAGCCGGCCCTCTCCAAGAGGGCCGGCTCCCTCGTTTCATGTGGCCGCCGGACCGGCTCGTCGTTGCGTCGGCACAGCGCCCGTTGTTGGCATACCAGATGCTCACACTCCTTGTGGTACCTTAAGTAGTCGCGAAACTCCCCGAGCGGAAAGCAGGACACGTGCAGCGTGCACCGTCCCCGGCGGCTCGCCGGTGGCTCATATGGCTGACGGCGGCCGGTGCCGCGCTCGTCATCGCTGCAGCGGGCTCGATCGTGTACGGTGCCACCGCAGAGACCGGGTGCGCCTCCTGCCACGACGGCGAGCCGTTCGTCACGGGCACCGCCGCCGCCGCCCATGCCGGGATATCCTGCGCGGCATGCCATATGGGGTCCGCCCCTGTGGACCGCCTGTCCTTCGGCTTCCGGCGTGTGTTCCACATGACGATCCCGCTGATGAGCGGCGAGGGTCGCGGTTGGGAGGAAGTGCCCGACACCCGGTGCAGCGCGTGCCACGGGCGGATAGCCGAGGCGCCCAGCGTCTCGAACGGCCTGTCGATGGCGCACGCCACGTGCACCGAGGGGCTGGCGTGCACCGACTGCCATTCGACCACCGGACACGGCGCCGCGATCACCATGCCGCGGGTCTACGACATGGAGACGTGTCTTTCCTGTCATGTGTCGATGTCATCCACCGACTGCGGGCTGTGTCATGAAGGCCAGCTGCCGTCGGACCGGATAACCTCAGGGACGTTCGCCATCACCCACGGCCCTCAGTGGCGGCAGACCCACGGGATGGGGGATGCCACCACCTGCCAGGCATGCCACTCGGCGGCCTCATGCGAGAAGTGCCATGGTCCCGGCCTCCCGCACGGCGCCGGGTTCGTCGAGGATCACACAGGGTACGCGGCGAGCGAGAACGCGCAGTGCGGGACGTGCCACGAGCCGCGATTCTGCTCAGGCTGCCATGGGCTGGAGATGCCGCATCCCCGCGAGTTCACCCGAAACCACTCGGCCGAGGCCGAGAGCAACGAGTCGTTGTGCGTTCGTTGTCATGCCGGACCCGACTGCACCGAGTGCCACGAGACCCATGTCCATCCCGGCGGAGCCATCGACGCCGGCTCGAGCTTGGGCGGGTGAGGTGGCGGGGATGGCATGAACGGCGACTTCGCGGATAACGGGCCGCTGGCCTGGGGTCTGCTGATGGACCCGGCC
>JAJZRZ010000001.1 GCA_021850085.1 Actinomycetes bacterium
GGGCCATCGCCGGCCGCTCGCTATGGAAGGACTGTGTCTCGTTGGACCCGGCCGTCATGCAGTCGCGGCTTGAGACGATCGCCATTCCACGCCTGCGCGAAATCCTGGCCGTGCTGGATTCGCACCGGTAAAGTCATCAGATTCTGGAAATCGAGCATGGAAAAGAACTCAGAAGCCATCGGCATTGACCTTGGCGGCACCAATATCCGCGTGGCGCGCGTCGCCCGGGACGGGCAAATCCTGGAGCGAATCCAGCAGCACGTCCCACGGGGGCGCGATGCCCAGCTCGTGATCATCCGCGATTCGGTTCTACGCATGCTCACGCCGCAGAGCGCCCTTACCTCGCCGTGCTCCAGGAAGTACGACTTCGTGACCTCGGTGGTCTTAAGTACGCTGGTGACGTGTCTCGCGGAAGCGGGCATGTTACTCAGCCTGCACCCGCGAGCCGTCCTCAAGGCCGCTCACACCGCTCACGATGACGACGTCCCCTTGGGAAAGCCCCGACCGCACCTCCACCCTTGTGTCGGTGAAGCGACCGGGCTCTATCTCTATCCTGCGAGCCCTGCCGTCGCGTACGACATACACGTACGAGGCCGCGTCCTCCTCGAACAGCGCCTCGACGGGGATGGTCACGACGTCGCCGATCGTCTCGATGCCGATTTCGACAGAGCCGTTCATGCCCAGCAGCACTGGGAGCGTCCGCGCACGGAACGTCAGCCTCACCGGAAAGGCCGTGCCGCCCGTGGGCGTGGTAACGGCACGGATGCCCACGCTGGCCACCCGCGCTTCGAGCTCCTCGTCCGGCAGACCGTCGAGCGCAATCACAGCGGGCATGCCGGGCTCCACTCGCACGATATCGGTCTCGTCGACGAGCGCTGTGAAGGCGAGTGTGTCGAACGATACGATCGAGAAGATCGCCGAAGCGGGGCTGACGGAACTGCCTGGCGCGAGGTCCGCGCCGTCGGCCCCGAAGCCTGCGAGGCTCGACGAAGCCGACAGTGCCGCTCCCGCGGTACCGAACAGCACGATGCCGTCCGCTGGCGCCACGATGGTCGCCCGCGCAAGCGTGTCGTTCGCCAGCGCCCGGGCCGCAGCCGCGGCATCGATTGCGGCGTTCGCCGATTCGAGCGCCCCGCCGACGCTCGATGCCCGAGCCAGGGCGTCTTGTTGCGCCACAGCACCAAGCCATGCGGCGTACGCCTGGTCTCGGGCGGTCTTAGCGGCAGCTACGGCCGCGCTGTTGTCAGAGGTGGCAAGCAGCGCGGCAAGGCTCTGCTGCGCGGCCTGCAGGCTGGCAGCGGCCTGGTCCCTCGCAAGGGAGAGCGTCGCGAGCGCGGTCTCCATGTCGGCAGGCCTTGGCGGACGGGTTGGCAGATAGACGGTTGTGTAATAGTCCTCGTACGCGGTCTGCGCGATCCGCGAGCCTGCCTCGGCAGCGGCGAGAGCAGCCGCAGCCCGCGCTCGGTCCTCCGGAGAGGGCGCTCCCGCCCCGGCGAGGGCGGCTTGGTACCGGGAATCCGCGATCTGGTACGCCTTCCGCGCTGCGTCCGCGCCCGCAGCCGCAGCTTCCCGTTCGGCCGAGCCCGGAGCGGTCCGTGAGACCGCCTCACGCTGTGCGAGGGCACCGGCGTACGCCGCCTCGGCCTGCGCAGCCTGGACCTCGAGTGGCTCGGCGACCATCCGGGCGAGCACCTGTCCGGCAACGACCCGCGTCCCTTCTGTGACCTCGACGCTCGCGAGCGTCCCGGCCGCCGGCGGGTGGACGTCAACGCGTCCGTCGTCTTCCACCTCGCCCGAGGCGGATACCAGCACCGAGAGATCCTCCCGGAGCACATCGGCGACTTGGACCCGCGTCGCACGAGCGTTGGTGAGTGCAATGGCCGCCGCCGCTCCCAGCACGACGACCGCTCCGATGAGCGCGCCGATCAATCTGCCTTTACGCACGTGCCCTCCCGCCGCCTGATGCGCTGATACCGAGCAATCCCGGCAGGTCACCTATGTCGCCTATGATGGCGTCCGGGGCGGCCTCAGCGAGGCTCTCCGTGCTCGCCACCCCCCATGCCGCCCCGATGGTCGCCGAGCCCGCACTCTTGCCGCAGGATATGTCCGCCGGGCTGTCGCCCACATACACCAGCCGCCAGGGGTCCATCCCGAGTAAAGCCGCGGCGTGCACCAGTGGTAAGGGGTCCGGCTTGTGGCAATCCGTGTCGTCCGCCGTCACCACGACCCGGAAGAACCGTCCGAGATCGAACAGTGATAAGGCCCGCTCGGCCATGTGCCTGCTCTTCGACGTGACTATCCCCATCGGGATGCCCGCACCGTGGATTGCCGTGAGGGTGCCGAGGGTGTTCGGGTACAGGCGCGCCATCTGGTCATGCGTCGCATGGTTGAAGGCGCGGTACGCGGCGAGCAGGCGGTCCGCTTCGTGCTCGTCGTCCGTGAAATAGCGCATCTGCCGGGCCAGCGGCACACCGACGTGGTGCAGCAGCACCTCGTCGGTGAGAGCCGTGCCCATGACCTCGGCTGTCGCGTGCCGGAAAGACGCGAGGATGTGCGGAATCGTGTCGACCACCGTACCGTCGAGATCGAACAGCACGGCATCGACGGAGTGCAGCCGCGCTCGGTTTGGCCTGTCCGCGTTCATCTCAGGGATCTCAAGAGATCCGCTACTCCTCGTCCTCCTCGAAGTCCTCACTGGCGAGATCCTCGGCCGCCGCCTCGCGGTCGGACATGCCCGGCACACGGCTCTCGTCGTGCGCGATGAGCGTCTGCTGGCCCTCCACTGCGGCAGGTCGCTTCTTCTTCTTGCCAGACACACGCGCGATCGCCGAGACGCGATCGTTCTCGTGGACGTTCATGACCTTCACACCCTGCGTGGACCTGCCGAGCTGGCTTATGTCTTCCGCCTTCACGCGGATGACCACGCCTTCGTCCGAGATGAGCATCAACTCATGACCCGGCATGACGATCTTCATTCCCGCGAGCCGACCCTTTTTCGGCGTGACCTGGATGGTCTTCACGCCCATGCCGCCGCGGTTCTGTATGGGGTACTGATCCACCGGAGTGCGCTTGCCGTAGCCGCGCTCGGTAACGACGAACAGCTCTGAGCCGGACGCGGCTATCTCCATACCGAGAACACGGTCGTCGCCCTTGACGTTCATGCCGCGAACCCCGGTGGTGTCGCGCCCCATCGGACGGGCATCGGCCTCGTCCCACCTTATGGCCTTGCCCTCGGCCGACACCATCATCACGAGCTCGCCGTTGCGAACGCGTCGCACGGCGATGAGCTCGTCGTCGTCGCGAAGGTTGATCGCGATGATGCCGTCTCTGCGGCTGCGATCGTACGCCTGGATGGCGGTCTTCTTCACCATGCCGTGAGAGGTCGCGAACAGCAGGTACTCGTCCGGAGTGAAATCGCGGGTAGTGATGACCGCCGCGATGCGCTCGTCTTGCGCAAAGGGCAGGAGGTTCACCACTGCCGTCCCGCGCGCGTGTCGTGACCCGACCGGCAGCTCGTGCACCTTCAGGCGGTACACCTTGCCCTTGCTCGAGAAGAAGAGCACGAAGTCGTGCGTGGAGCTGATGAAGAGATGCTCCACGAAATCGCTGTCCTTCAGATTCACACCCGAAATACCTTTGCCGCCGCGCTTCTGCTGGCGGTACGTGGCGACCGGGAGGCGTTTGACATAGCCGGCCTTGGTGATGGTGACCACCATGTCTTCCTCGGCGATCAGGTCCTCCACGTCAAGGTCGCGGGACACGCCCATGATCTCGGTCCGGCGAGGATTGCCGTGCTTCTCGCGAATTTCGCTCATCTCGTCTTTGATGATCTGGAGCACGAGGTTCATGTCGCCGAGGATCTTCTTGTACCAGGCGATCTTCTCGCGCAGCTCGGCAAGCTCCTCTTCGATCTTGGAGCGCTCGAGACCCGTGAGGCGACGCAGGCGCATCTCGAGGATGGCATCGGTCTGCGCCTCAGAGAAACCGAAACGCTCCACGAGCTTGGCTTTGGCTTCCACGTCGTCCGCACTGCCGCGGATGATCCTGATGACCTCGTCGATGTTGTCGAGCGCGATGATGTACCCGTCGAGGATGTGCGCCCGCTCCTCGGCCTTTCGAAGGTCGTACCGCGTCCGCCGGACGATAACGTCCTTTTGGTGCTCGATGTAGTGGAAGAGAATCTGCTTCAAGGAAAGCTCGCGCGGCACGCCGTCCACAAGAGCGAGCTGGATGATGCCCATGCCGGTCTCAAGCTGTGTGTGCTTGTAGAGCTTATTCAACACCACTTGTGGGATGGCGGTGGTCTTTAGCTCGATCACAACGCGCATACCCCTGCGGTCGGATTCGTCGCGTAGGTCCGAGATCTCCGGAAGCTTCTTCTCGCGCACCAGCTCGGCGATCTTCGTCACGAGCTTGCTCTTGTTGAGCGCGTAGGGGATCTCGGTGATGATGATGCGCATCCGGCCTGTCGACGTCTGCTCCACGTGCGCCTTGCCGCGCACCTTGATGGAACCGCGGCCCGTCTCGTAGGCCGAAACGATGCCCTCGCGGCCCATGATCGCGCCGCCGGTCGGAAAGTCGGGCCCGGGTAAGTGCTCCATGAGCTCCGCTGTCGTGATCTCGGGGTTGTCTATCAGCGCGATCGTCGCGTTGATCACCTCGCCGAGATTGTGCGGAAGGATGTTGGTGGCCATGCCGACCGCGATGCCCGCCGAGCCGTTGACCAGCAGGTTGGGGAAGCGGGCGGGCAGCACGCGGGGGTCCTGGAGCGACTCATCGTAGTTGGGGCCGAAGTCCACCGTCTCCTTCTCGAGGTCACGCAGCAGTTCCATCGCCGGTCTAGCCAGGCGTGATTCGGTGTAGCGCATGGCCGCCGCCGAGTCGCCGTCGACCGAACCGAAGTTTCCGTGGCCATCCACAAGCGGTGTGCGCATCGCGAAGTCCTGTGCCATGCGCACCATGGTGTCGTAGACCGCCGAGTCGCCGTGCGGGTGGTACTTGCCGATGACTTCGCCGACCGTCCACGCGGATTTTTTGAACGCACGGCTGGGTGTGAGACCGGATTCATGCATCGCGTACAGGATGCGGCGATGAACCGGCTTGAGGCCGTCGCGCACGTCCGGGAGCGCGCGGGCGACGATGACGCTCATCGAGTACTCTAGGAACGATCGTCTCAGCTCATCTTCGATATCGATCGGAGAGACGTTCGATGCGATCTCGTGGTCACTCACGTAAGGTTTCTCCTCGTCAGCGGTGATACTTGCGGAACAGCAGCACGGCGGCCGTCATGAAGCCGAGGCCCGTCGCTAGGACGACGAACGACATCGTGGCAGCGACCATCATCGCGACAGCCTCCGATGTTCGCGCATTGACGAACAGCACTGCGGACTGGATGACGATCAGGACACCGGCGAGCCCCAAAGCGACGGACACGCCGTTGATGAGCGGCATGTTCGTCCGGACCGCCTGCTGCTCCTCGGAGCGAAGCTCCACAAGCATCGAGTCGATCTGCGCGCCCAAGATCGCCGGAGTATCCTTGTTTGGCTGCGACTGCGCCCCTTCGTTGGCCAGGAGGCCCGCCGCATCGGGACGATTCGGCTCGTCTTTGCGCAAGCGAACGAGCCGAATCGCTTCGTCGAGCTCTTCGGAGGCTCGCTGACGAGCCCGCTCCTGCTGGAAGTGGTCGAAGGCCTCTTTCTCCCACGGCGGCGGCTCGAAGTGTGGTTTCTTGTGCTGGTCTGACATTTGATGCCCTGCGGTCGGTCACCCTTATACGTCCAAGTACCGCACGCTCTTCGCGTGGCGCTGGATGAAGACCTTGCGCGGCTCCACCTGGTCGCCCATGAGATCGATGAATGCCTCCTCGGCCGCCATAGCGTCATCGAGCGATACCTGCAGGAGCGTCCGCCGAGCGGGATCCATCGTGGTCTCCCACAACTGCTCGGGGTTCATCTCGCCCAGACCCTTGTACCGTTGCACTGTGTATTTCGTATTCTCAGCCAGTGCGCCTATCGCGCGCTGCAGCTCTTTGTCGCTGTAAGCATACTCATGCTTCTTGCCGTAGCTAAGCTTATACAGTGGCGGTTGGGCGATGTAGATGTAGCCCGCGTCGATCATCGGACGCATGAACCGGTAGAAGAAGGTGAGGATCAGGCAGCGGATGTGCGCGCCGTCCACATCGGCGTCGGTCATGATGATCACCTTGTGGTACCGCGCCTGTTGCAGATCGAACTCGTCCTGGATGCCTGTGCCCAGTGCGGTGATCATCGCCTGGATTTCTTCCGAGGAGAGGGCGCGGTTGATCCCGGCCTTCTCCACGTTGAGTATTTTGCCGCGGAGCGGCAGGATGGCTTGGAAGCTGCGATCGCGCGCCTGCTTGGCGGACCCGCCTGCCGAGTCCCCCTCGACGAGGTAGACCTCGGTGAGAGCCGCCTCGCGAATCGAACAGTCGGCCAACTTGCCGGGGAGTGTGGAGCTCTCGAGAAGCCCCTTTCGGCGCGTTAACTCGCGTGCCTTGCGCGCGGCTGCCCGGGCCTTTGCGGCCTGCGTGGACTTGTTGACGATGGCGCGTGCTGGTTTCGGGTGCTCCTCCAGGAACTCTGCGAGGCCTGTCGTGACTATCGACTGCACGAACGAGCGCATCTCTGTGTTGCCGAGCTTGGTCTTGGTCTGCCCTTCGAACTGCGGCTCGTTGAGCTTGACTGAGATGACCGCTGTGAGCCCCTCCCTGATGTCCTCGCCAGAAAGGTTCTCATCCTTGTCTTTCAAGATCCCTTGGCGCCGAGCGTAGTCGTTGATCGTGCGGGTGAGCGCGTTCTTGAAACCATCGAGGTGCGTACCACCCTCGTGTGTGTTGATGTTGTTGGCGAACGCAAGCACCGCCTCCGAGTAGCCGGTGTTCCACTGCAGCGCGACCTCGGCAACCCCTTCGGCGCCCTCGGTCTCAAAGTAGATCGGCCTGCTGTGCAGCGGCTCCTTCTTATCGTTGAGGTACTTCACGAAATCAAGTATTCCGCCGGCATAGCGGAACTCCTCACGCCGCGGTTCGAGCTCGCGCTCGTCCACCAGGGTGATCTTGAGGTTCTTGTTCAAGAATGCCGTCTCGCGCATGCGTGAGGAGAGTGTGTCCCACGAGAATTCTGTGGTCTCAAACACGTCGGGGTCGGCCCAGAACGTGACTTTGGTACCTGTCGCCTTGGTCTTGCCCACCGACCGCAGCGGACCAAGTGGCTTGCCGCGCTCGAAGGTCATCTGCCAGACCTGCCCGCCGCGCTTCACCTCGACCTCGAGCCTGCTTGACAAGGCATTCACAACACTCACACCCACACCATGCAGACCGCCCGAGACCTTGTACCCGCTGCCGCCGAACTTGCCTCCGGCATGCAGGATGGTCAAGGCGACCTCGACACCCGACTTGCGATACTTCGGCACGTTATCCACCGGGATACCGCGCCCGTTGTCGGTCACGGAGATGGAGTTGTCGGCATGGATCACTATCTCTATCGCACTACAGCAGCCGGCCAAAGCTTCATCCACAGAGTTGTCCACGACTTCGTAGACCAAGTGGTGTAGTCCCTTTGGACCAGTGGAGCCGATGTACATACCTGGACGCTTGCGGACCGCCTCAAGCCCCTCGAGCACCTGTATGTCTTTGCCAGAGTACGAGCTTTCGGGCACTATGACTCCTTCGTCATGAGACGGTGTTGGATTCTTGGAACAGACATAGTAGACGACCACGAGATGTAGTCGTTATCCCTGCTAGATTATACCACACGTAGTGCTACCAACCCTGCGGTCCGTGTTTCAAGATGACGCACCTGGGGGCGGATTGGGGGTACTCCGCCTTTTACCCTTCTTGAGCTCCAAGTCCTTCACCATCGCTCGTAAGGCGGCTTCTTTGAGGGTTTCATCCTTGATGATTGAGGCCACTTTTACGGCCTGTGAATACTCGATCTCATCGAGGCCTATCGGCTTTGTGTCGTCCAAGACATAAAAGCCAGTGGTGTCCACTTCTGCGACCTTCATGAGCGCTCCCTCTCTCACCTTCTTTGAGATAGTGAAGCGCAGTGATGTGACTGATTCTTGATTCAGATGTCTATTAAGGCACTCTGTGAGTTCCGTTGACATCAGTGAGAGTTGATGTGCCCACGCCGAACTGTCCACGTAGACTATGAGTTCACCATTGTCGCGGAGCGCGAATCCTTGGGTGTGTGCAGCGATCTCGATGCCGACCACATCCGCCCACACCTCAACGGCGGCAGCCGCGTGCCTTTTCCCTTTCTTGTCGACACGACCGAGCATCTTCTTGGCCAATTGGTCGAGTGACTGAGTCATGCGCGATCGGGGCATGTCATCTCCCCATCATGACGATATTCGCCTGCTCAAGAAGATCGGAATCGAAGTACGACGTGTTGGTGGTGGTCACGAACGTCTGGATACCTCGCTGCATAAGGTCGGTCAGTGCCGTACGGCGGCTCTCATCGAGCTCCGACATGACATCATCAAGTAACAGCACCGGTGTTGTGTGTAGCACCTCACCCACCACGGTCAGTTCGGCCCACTTCCAAGCGAGAGCTATCGTGCGCTGCTGGCCCTGGCTTGCGTAGACACGCGCTTCCTTCCCGTTGACGAGAAACACGATGTCATCTCTATGGGGCCCCACTAGTGATATCTTCCGAGAGCGCTCTTCGGGCCGCCTTCTTGTGATCTCGGAGCGCAGCACCTCTTCCACCACCTGTTTGTCGCTCTCGCCGACATCACGAAGAACCCCACCGTTGTCGATAAGTGAGAAGGTGAGATCCTCGCCCCCGGAAAGACGCCCATAGATCACGGAGGCTGCCTTCTCGACGCGCTCTACGAGCCTCCGGCGGTGCATATGGAGACTAGCCCCAAGTATCACCAGTTGGTCGTCCCATGGATCAAGGTTTGTCTGTTGGGCCTCTTCGCGCAGAAGAGCGTTTCTTTGTCTCACAACCTTTGAGTAGTCGCGCCGCAACGCTCCAAATGTGGCCGAAAGCCCTGCGCCGAGATCATCGGCGGCGGTCCGGCGTTGTTCCGCTGGCCCCTTGACCATCATGAGGTCATCAGGTGTGAAGGTCACAACCGGCACGAACCGTGTCGCCTCTGAAGCTCGTTTCTTTACAACCCCACCCACTCGCCAGGACCGCGCCCCCTCCGCGTTGATCATGACTTCCACGTCAGTGTTTGTGCCCTCACCGGTAATGGACATGGTGATTGAGGCATGTCGTTCGTCCCAGCGCACGACATCAGCCCATTCAGGCCTCCTGAAGGATGTGCCTGTGGTGACGATCTGGATCGCCTCGATCACATTGGTCTTACCGACCGCGTTAGGACCTGAGAGTATAGTGAGCGCTTCATCGGGGTGAAGTGACCAGCGCGCGCAGCTCCGGAAGTCGTGTAGTTCGAGGTGTGTGATCCTCACTCCCTTAGGGACCTTTTCAGCTGAGACGGACCGGCATCAATAAGTATGTGAACCCATCACCTTCAGCGAATCGGATGACGCCAGGTTTTAGTGGACTTGTGACCTCGAGCGAGACTGCCTCACTTTCGGCGACAGAAATCCCATCGAGAAGGTAGGTGTGATTGAACGCGATCTCCACATCCTCCCCGTCCGGGGTGACCTGAATATCCTCGCTCGCGTCACCCACGTCCTGCGTCGCCGCGGAAAGTGTGAGTGTGTGATCTGAGACGGCTACTCTCACGCGTAAAGGAGTGCTGTGTTGTGCCATCAACGACACTCGTTTCACCGCGTCCAAGAACTCTGCTCTGTCGACCACCGCACGGGTCGTGTGCTCCTTCGGAAGTAGTTGACGGTAGTTCGGGAACGAGCCTTCGATTCGCCGAGAAATGAACATCGTATCGCCGAATGTGAATATGACTTGATTCTCAGCAACACCCAGTGAAACGTTCTTATTCGAACCGATGAGCTTCGCCACATCTTCCATCGCTTTACCGGGAACGACTAATTCGATCTCACCTATAACTCCTTCGACCGGTACTTCCCGGATACATAGACGGTAAGAATCGGTGGCCACCATACGAAGTGTGCCTGAATCGACCACCGTGAGGATCCCGGTGAGGATTGGTCGGGTTTCATCTCGACTCACAGATCGGGACACTTGCTGTACGACACGCGAGAACACATCACTTGGCAAGGAGACAGTCTGGTCCGGTGTCACCTCTGGAAACTTCGGATAATCATCAGGTGATAGCGTCTTCATTGAGAACGAGGATTGAACACACTGGACCGATGCCGTCCCTGGAGTGGTCGTATCAATAAGCACCGCCGCCTCAGGGAGGCTTCTCACCACCTCGGTAAGGAGTTTGCCCGGCAGTACACTTTGGCCCGTCTGCTCGATACGTCCCTTACATGACGTGCGAATCGAAACCTCAAGATCCGTGGCTTGAAAAACGATGGAATCACCACGTGTAGATACATGGATTCCCGACAATATCGGCAGCGTCGTTCTTGATGACAGCCCCCGCGACACCACCGCAAGCGCTTCGAATAACTCGCCTCGCGCTATCGATATCTTCATGCCGGGCCCCTTCTATGTCTTAGAGATATCTCAATGAAACAGTCGCAGTAATAGGTGGTGTTAGTAGTGTGGAACACGGCTGTTCTCGCTGCTAGAAACCCCTGTTCTGCCTGTGCTCTACCTGTGTGAGGATTGTTCCGGTTCATCAACATCTTCACAGAGCACAGTTATTCTCCACACATTCACACCATCGCTCACCAGCCACTGCACGGGTTATACACACGTTATCAGCTACCGCTAGTTACGCTGACGAATCTGGTTAGTCAGAGTCTGAATCTGATTGTAGACGTCGCGCTGTTCATTCATTAGCCGTTGTATCTTCTTCTCTGCATACATCACCGTCGTGTGATCTCGGCCACCGAACTCGCTCCCTATCTTCGGAAGAGAGGAATCTGTGAGTTCTCGAGCCAAATACATGGCGATCTGCCGAGGGAAAGCTATCGACTGCGACCGCTTGTTGCCAACAAGTTCGTTCTTGCTGATCTGATAGTAACGGCAGACCTCTTGTTGGATCACCGAGATGGAAATCGGTTTTACGGAGCGCTCAGGGAAGATGTTCTTGAGTACGCTGTGCGCAAGATCGAGATCGATCGGGTGACGCGTGACGGAGCTGAAGGCGACAACGCGCAGGAGTGCACCCCACAACTCCCGGATGTTGCTGGAGAAGCGTTCAGCTATCAGTGATAAGACATCATCGGGCACATCATGGCCCTCAGACTGCGCTTTACGCCGGAGGATCGCGATTCGTGTCTCCAGGTCGGGTGGCTGAATATCGGCCAGCAAGCCTCCACCGAACCGCGTGCGGAGCCGCTCTTCGATATCGCCGATTTCCGCGGGTGGACGGTCGGAAGTCATAACTATCTGTTTACCAGCCTCACGGAGTGTGTTGAATGTGTGGAAGAACTCCGTTTGGGTCCCCTCTTTGCCGGCTATGAACTGGATGTCGTCCACGAGTAGAAGGTCGTTCTCCCGGTAAGACCTACGGAAACCCTCGATACGGTTCTTATCTCGAACCGAATCAATGAAGTCGTTCGTGAATTGCTCGCTAGATACGTACTTCACCTTCATATAAGGGTAGGCCGAACGCACGTATGCGCCGATGGCCTGAAGAAGATGTGTCTTTCCCAACCCCGCCCCACCATATATGAACAGAGGGTTATAGGCAGATCCGGGAGCTTCAGCCACCGCAAGCGCCACATGGTAAGAGAACTGGTTGGATGGGCCTACGACGAATGAATCGAACACATATTTGGGGTTCAGTTCGGTTTCTTCCGCGCGGCTCTTCACTTTAGGTTCCGCTACTTCGGCGAACACCACCTGCTCGACCGCCTGCTGGATGGGCGTTTCGATGAGGGGGTCACCAGAAACACTGAACCGGACCTCCATAGGCGCACCTGTCACCTGTGTTAGGGCTGATGCAAGGAGACCTGAGTACCTGGTCTTGAGCCAGTCGCGGGCGAAATCGTTTTGAACCGAGACGACCAGCTCCTGATCGATGATACCGAGCGGCGCGGTCTGTTCGAACCAGGTTTTGAATGTGGGGGTGTTCAACTCCTCACGGACGACATCAAGCGTCTTCTGCCAAACCTGTTGAGCATCAAGCATGATCAGTCTCGCTCCTTATCGCTTGAGAAGAGCATCCAAGCAACGAACGCCGTGGTCGGTAAGCATCCGTTTACCTGCTTCATCCGCCGAAATGAGCCCAAGGAGCGTCAGTTGCTCAAGATCACGGTAAGCCGTTGACAGTCCCACCTTGAGCTCGCGCGACACGACAGTCGGTCCCACAGAGCCTAGTTCCATAGCCAAAGAAAGCACCTGTTTCTGCCGAAGGTTGAGGGCGGGAGGCTCGTAATCGTCGACGACCGGCTCAAGGATGGTCTCCACACGCTGCCATTCCGATGGTTGGTCGACTCTCAAAGTGACCACCGTACCACCACCAAGGTTGTCATCGACCTCGATCGTCCCCCCAGAGAAAGTAAGACACTCCCTCGCGACCGGCAGGCCTGAACCAACCCCACGGATCACCTGCTTCATATCCTCGGTGGCCGTCGAAAAGCCAGGCAGGAACGCACGCTCCTTATCTTGAATCCCCGGACCTTGGTCCGCGAAGCGGACGACACACCCTGACTCCAGGACGCTCACCACCACCTCATCAAAACCGGCATGGATGAAGTTCTCCACAACCTCACGGATGACCATGTATGGAATCTGGCCACCACCATCGCGAGAGAGCTGGTACGTGCGAGCCGCGACAGCTTCGATCAACTCTCGCTCAGACCTGGCGCCAACCCGCTCAACACGCGGCGGAGCGGTCATCGCATCGTATATCGCTATCAATGCGGGTGTGGGGGCTATAGGCTCACCACCGTCGCTGCCGACGCCTGGGATAACCGTTGACACACTGGCACCGGCCACCTCAGGCCCGCTGTAGAAGGTCTCCACACCCACCCCCTGACCAATCCATTCACAGAAGCATCCACATAACCCACAAGTGACGACCTTACGAAAACACCTGTTCAAGCCCGTATCCAGAAGCCTCGCGTACCACTTGAGCCGTCAAGCCTGACATACGGTGAACAGCGGCTTTCCTCTCTATCCACAAGACTTTCCACACCTGTGGATAGACTTTCCATCACGCGAACCGAACACACATCGAACAAGCAGGTAGAGACCCCAACGGCATTGAAAAGTGCTTTCCGGACACCTAGGAGCGGTAGAGAGATGGTTGGCCCCTGTGGAAACAATGGAAATGCTGTCAAGAGGTGATCGACTGACCTGAGCAGCGCTGTGGATAACGAACAGGAACCACCGAGCTTCATCTGTGTACGCCAGACACATGGCAGTTCTTAGCTGCGCTTTTGCCACGAAAGATGGTACAAATACGACCAAGAGAACGGAGCTGATTGTAGCAAAGCGTACCAGCGCCCAACAACGAGGCGGAACCGGTTATCCACAGGGTCGACACGCTTGATTCCTGCGTTTTCCACATTGTCCACAGATTTGCGGGTTTTTTCGGCGCACTCCCCCAAGCATCAAGACACCATCCGCTCCCGCGACTATCGCCGATCCACCTCCTCGGGTCGACGGGGGCGAGTGTCTCGAACCGCGCAAGGAGCACGTCTTTGGCTCTCTTCTCGATGTCATCACGCGTTAGCAGGCGGGAACGGCAGATGTGCCACGATGTCTTCAAGCGCGGCGAAGCTCCATCTGGTGCCGGGGTGGACCCGTATCTGGCTCTTGAGCAGCACGCCGGGCTCGGTGGTCTCTCGGCCTTTGAGCGAGGTTCTGACTCGGTCCGGCGTAAGAATGAGGTCGATGGTGGCCACAGACATCGTGGAGAGCAGCTCGATTACACACTAGCCAAGAGGAATTGCACTAACTTTGGCAATTCGGGGCATTCCTGGTGAGGCAACTCGGTTTTGACATGTCTGGTAGTGCGCCGCTATAATCACCGAGCTTGTGCCCGGCTTTACGCCGGCGCCTCGACACGGAGGATTGAGACGTGAAGCGTACGTACCAACCGAACAACCGTAAGCGGGCAAGAACCCACGGGTTCCGTAAGCGGATGTCCACGAAAGCGGGCCGCGCCATCCTGGCGGCTCGTCGCCGCAAGGGCCGCAAGATTCTGTGCCCGAGCGCCGCGTAGGTGCAATGGCGGCCGAGGGCCGACATGCGGACGATAACCGCACCGAAAGAGATAGACCGGCTGTTCGCCGGAGGGCGCCGGGTATCACACCCGGCGCTTCTTGTCTTGGCGCTTCCCACACCTGAAGCACGTGATCCGGGCGGGCGCGTGCTTTTCATCGCGGGCACTCGGTTGGGGGGTGCCGTGACACGGAACCGCTCGAAACGGGTCTTACGGGAGAGTGTTCGACGTGTGGGAGGGTCATGGCCAGGGTGGGACGTCGCCCTGATAGCGCGCGCTGGTACTGAGGGTGTGTCCACAGGCGACCTGGATGCAGCTGTGAGGTACGCACTCAAGTCACTCGGCATCATCTGATGAGAAACTCTTTGGCCATCGCGGTGAGTTGGATCATCAGAGGCTACCAGCTCCTGATATCTCCGCTCCTACCACCCTCGTGCCGGTTCACACCCACGTGCTCGACGTATGCGCTGCTGGCGATTGAGCGGCATGGTCTCATCAAGGGCGGCTGGATGGCGCTGAGGCGCTTGGTGCGCTGTCATCCATGGAACCAAGGAGGGCACGACCCTGTGCGGTGAGCACGACTTGGTTGGCGTAGTATAGTGTGTGGACTGAAAGGGACCCCCCGACACCCGCTCGGGAGTGGATGGAATAAGACCAAGTATCGCACGCCTCACCTGAGGAGGTTGGGATTCCGTGCTCGAACCAGTCGAAGAACTGCTCTTCTCGGTCCTACAATGGCTCTACGGCCTCTTGGGCGACTATGGACTTTCGATCATCGGCATCACGATCCTGATCCGAATCCTTCTACTGCCCTTGACTATCAAGCAGACGAAGTCCTTGTACGAACTTCAGCGCATTCAACCCAAGATCAAAGCTCTTCAGGAGAAGTACAAGAACAACAAGGAGAAGTTGCAGGAAGAGACCCTTAAGTTCTACACCGAGAACAAAGTGAACCCCTTCGGCGGATGCCTGCCGATGCTTCTCCAGATGCCAGTCTTCTTCGCTCTGTTCAACATGCTTGGCACAACAGGGACCGAACCAGGGCTCTTTCCCCGTTACATAGACTCCCTCTCCGAGACTGCGGCCCAACAAGCATCCAGATTCTGGATCATATTGCCAGATATTACCAAGTCCGCCGGCCAGGTCTTCAGTAATGAAGGGGTACTGCCCGCGCTCCCCTACATCATCTTCGTGCTGTTGTTCGGCCTGAGCACTCTCCTGCCACAATTGATGCAACCGGGGGTTCAGGCACAGCAGAAGCAGATCGCGTTCTTGATGGGGGGAATGATGCTGTTCTTCGGTTGGACGGTATCAGGGGGAGTCGTCCTCTACTGGGTCACCCAAGGTATGCTCGGCGTGATTCAGCAACAGGTGCAGATGCAGCTCTATAAGGGCCAGGAGGAGCACGTATGATCAATGAAGTCACCACGGAGGGCCCGACTGTTGCTGAAGCGCTTGATGCTGCCTTGGATGAAATGGGTGTTCAGCAGGACGCCGTAGAGTTTGAGGTTCTCAATGAGGCAAGTAAAGGGCTTCTTGGCGCGGGAGGGAAACCCGCGCGTGTTCGTGTTTGGCTCAAGCCAACAACCGTCGACGTCGTGTCTGGTAACGAAAATGGGGAGCTAACGGATGACCGGCCGGAGATCCAACAAGCATCTGAGGACTCCACGCCTGGCGGAATGTATCTGACAGAAGATGAGCTGGATGCGATTGCGGACGCAGGGGTGACGGCCATCCAGGATATCCTACTCAATCTTGGGATCGAAGCTGAGGTTGAGGAGTACGAGGGGGATGAGGGGGAGATAATCTTGGATATCGTGGGTGACGACCTTGGCCTCCTCATCGGTCGGCACGGTCGGACGCTCGACGCGCTACAGATACTGGTCTCCGCTATCGCCAATAGGCGTCTTGATCAGCGCCACCCGCTCGTGGTTGATGTGTCCGGCTATCGGCACCGGCGCCGGATGAAGCTCGAAGAGATTGCTCGCAGGGCTGCAGATCGCGCGTCACGCCAGCGCCGTCCGGTCGCACTGCGCCCGATGACCAGTTTTGAGCGCCGCGTTATCCACATGCTGCTCCGGGATGACCGTCGTGTCGTCACTGAGAGCGAGGGAGACGAGCCGCGCCGTATGGTGGTTGTCCACCCAAGGTAGCCATCAACTCGTTGCTACAGGAGGCCCGGCGAGATCGCCGGGCCTCCTTGCGTTATCCCGCTTAGCCGCTCACATCCGTCGCTTGGCGCCGGGGGGCACAAGCCAACAGAAAACCTCAATCCAATGTCCAGACTCCCTGAAGCATGGCCTTCAGACAGAAGTCATGCGAGCTGAGCGTTTCACGTGAAACCAATACCCTTGTCAGCGAGTGCTCAGCAAGCGAAAATGTTTCACGTGAAACACCACACGAGAATCCTTACTCCAGCGTGGGTTACAGCAGGTGCGGCCGAGGTGGGGGTATCGATCACCGCTTGGCAGGCGCAGCAGTTGGTTCGCCACGCCCACTTGGTTCTCGAATGGAACTCGTCGCGTAACCTCACACGGATAGTGGACCCGGATGACGTCTGTGTCCTCCACGTCGTCGATTCACTGGCGTTCTTGCCCCACTTCCCCCAGTTGCGAGGACGGATGATCGATCTCGGTTCCGGTGCAGGATACCCCGGCATTCCACTGGCGATTCTGGGACATGATGTGACGTTGTGTGAGTCGGTCCAGAAAAAGGCGGCTTTCCTTGAGCACGCAGTAGTCGCTCTCGGGCTACAGACCTGGGTGTTCGCTGGCAGGGCTGAGGACCTGGCTCGCACGCAACCCGGTACATTCGACGTGGTGGTCGCACGCGCGGTGAGCTCCCTCGCCTCCCTCACTGAACTCGCCGCACCACTTCTCAGAGAGGGTGGGCACCTGGTTGCGCTCAAGGGCGTTCCAGACGCGGCGGAGTACGAACGGGGCAGGGCGGCCGGCGCTAGCGTTGGCATGCAAGAAATCGCACGAAAGCGCTATGTGCTCCAACGCGGAGAAGAGAGAACAGCCGTTCAGTATCTCCGCCAGGGACCGGTCCAAGTCAGGCTTCCACGGCGTGCGGGTATGGCTCAGCGGCATCCGCTGGGGGCAGCGGCCCCTTAACGAATCGGTGGGAGTCCCGTATACTGACCGGGAGTCTACATGGGAGGAGGGGGTGTGGTGGAAGACAAGGGCCGCTCACGGGGACCGGCGCTGGCATTCGTGCTGGCTGTCGTCAACCAGAAGGGCGGCGTGGGCAAGAGTACGACAGCCGTGAATCTCGCCGCGACACTTGCCGATGAGGCGCATAAAGTCCTGCTGGTCGACCTTGATCCACAAGGCAATGCCACCTCAGGTTATGGTCTCGACAAGAATCAGCGTGAGGAATGCGTGTACGACGCCCTCTTGGGCGACGTCCCGATTGAGCAGCTGATCGAGCCAGTGGGCGTCCAGGGCGTTTTCATCATCCCTTCCACCATCCAGCTTGCTGGGGCAGAAATCGAGTTGGTATCCGCTTTCAGCCGCGAGTCGAAGCTGAAGCAGGTCCTCGCTCCGGTCTTGGATGATTTCGATTTCGTCATCATCGACTGCCCGCCATCCTTGGGCCTTCTCACGATTAACGCCTTGACTGCGGCGGACGGCGTTCTGATTCCCGTGCAGTGCGAGTACTACGCACTCGAGGGCCTCACTAAGCTTCTGGAGAGCGTGCGACTGGTCAAGACCCATCTCAATCAAGGTCTCGAGGTTTTCGGTGTCGTGATGACCATGTTCGATTCACGCACCAAGCTCTCGCAGCAGGTGGTAAGTGAGGTGCGCGATTTCTTCGGGGAGCAGGTTTTCCAAACCCTGATTCCTCGGAGTGTGAGGTTGTCCGAGGCTCCGAGCTTCGGGTTGCCCGTGACGCTATACGATCCTACCGGTCGTGGTGCGACCGCATATCAGCAGTTGGCTAAGGAGGTGATCTCCCGTGTCTAAGCGTGGACTCGGCAAAGGCCTGTCTGCTCTGATACCCGGTGCCGGTCAGGAAGTTGGCTCCGAAATCCTCGAGCTGTCCCTCGACGATATATCCCCGAACCCCCTTCAGCCGAGAACTGACATCAACGAGGAACAGATCGCGGAACTTGCGGACTCGATTCGCAAGGTGGGCGTCCTCCAACCCATCATAGTGCGCCCTGACGGCGCCGCGTATCAGATCATTGCGGGGGAGCGCCGTTGGAGGGCTTCTAGGGCTGCAGGGTTGGAGCGGGTGCCGGTGAGGGTCATGGCCACCACCGAAACAGAGGCCCTAGCCTTGGCTCTCATCGAGAATCTTCAGCGCGAGGACCTGAATCCCATCGAAGAAGCTCGCGGATATAAGCGCCTCATCACCGAGTACAAGATGACCCAGGCAGAACTCGCGGATCGTGTATCCAAGTCCCGGTCGGCTGTGACCAACACCTTGAGGCTGCTCGACCTACCGGAAGACATCCAGGAGCTCCTGTATGAAGGGAAGATCACCGCTGGGCATGCGCGAGCGATTCTCTCGGTGCTGGATGACGACCGACGGCGCACTTTGTGCAAGAAGTGCGTGGACGAGGGGCTCTCTGTGCGCGAAGCGGAGACCATAGCGAAACTCTTGGCCGCCGGGGCGCCGATCCACGGCCAGCGGATCGTGACACCGAAGTCCTACAAGATCGTCGCCCGCAGGCTGCGCCGCCTGCTCTCAACGAACGTCCGCGTCCGGCAGACTGCGAAGAAGGGCAAGATAGAAATAGACTTTCATGACGAGGATGAGCTCGAGCGTATCGTCCGCCTTCTAACCGATGGTGGACAGGTGATGGGTGTCAAGGAGGTGGGGGTGTGAGCAACAGGAGACTGGAATATTTTGTCATGGGCCTGATCGTTGGCGGTGCTCTGGGCGTGGTGGCGGGACTGCTGTTCGCGCCCGACAGCGGCATTCGGACCAGGCAGAGGCTTGCGTCCGGTGCGATCCGGGTCGCTGACGCCGCCCGGATGATGGCCGAGAGGGCCGAATCCGCAGCAGAAGGCCTTGGCGTTCGGATCGATCACTATCTGGGTCGAGACGAGGAGATGGCCTGGAAGAAGGTCCAGGAGATTCGCGAGGGCGTCCAGCGCTACTCGCGGACCGTCATCTCATCTTGATGTCAGTGTGTCCGAGTACGATCCTCCCGTGACATGACGGGAGGGCAATGACGCTGCGAGTCTTCATAGGCTGCGCGAACTCAGGGAAGACAGATGCGGTCGTGCAGGAGATTCGAAGCACGACAGCAGACCGTCGCTCGGCCCTCCTGCTGCTGCCATCTCAGCCAGAGGTGGCCAGAGCGACACTGGCCTACGCGTCCGTCGCTCCCGTGGGGCTCAGAGTCGCCACACTTGACGAATTCATGGACGAGATCTGGCAAGGGTTCGGCGACGGCCGTGAGATCATCAGCCCTGTCCAGCGGATCACACTCATAGAGGAAGCTGGCACAAACTGGCAACCCTCGTCCTTCATACTGTCATCGGCCCACGGAACGCTCGCCCTGCTAGGCAGGCTTGTTGAGCGTGCTGCGGAGTCGCCTCGCGGTCCCGACCCAAACAGCCTGCCCGAGGGAACCGCACGCGACATGGCGGCTCTTGTCGAGCGGTACCAGGCGCTGCTGGACGCATCAGGTCTGGTTGAAAGGTCCGAGGCCCATCGCGAGATAACAGATACCATAAGTCGTCTCAGGCTCCCCGACCTCATCGCTGCGGACGGGTTCACCGGCTTCACGCGGGCGCAGGAGAAGTTCCTCGTGCGGGCTGCCGATAGGACCGCGGTGCTGGCCACTCTCCCTTACTGCGCCGGCGCACCGGCCACCGAGGGAGCGAGCGGCGTTCTCGCGCGCCTTGCGGCCGTGGGCAGCGTCAAGATCATAGAGGACGACGGCGCTGGGTCATCGCCCACGGAACTGGCCCGCCTCGCGCGCCACCTGGGCTCGGTTGGCACTGATGCCGTGTCACCCGGTGGCGCGCTCGTCCTGTCGGAGGCGTGGGGGGGTCGGGCCGAGGCTGCCCGGATCGCGCGAGACGTGCAGGACGCACTTGAGGCGGGAATCGAGCCTTCGTCGATTGCGGTCGTGTTCCGCGAGGTGGCTCCGCACCTGCACGGTCTGCGTGCTGAGCTGCGAGACGCAGGCGTGGAGGCCGAGTATGATGCCCGCATCCGGTTCGGCGCGACGGAACTCGGGCGCGTTCTGCTCGCCTTGCTTCGGATCGAGACTCTTCCTCACGCCGCGCTGATGGATGCGTTACGCTCGCCGTATGGTCCGAGTCCGGATCATGTGCTGGACGAGTTCGACGAACATGTCCGGCGCCGCAGTTCCATCACGGCCCGCGCGGCGTTGGCCTGGTTCGCCCGAATGCATCCTCCGACCGCGAGGTTCCTGCGGGACGTTCAGCGCGCGCATGATGCTCCTGCAGGCGACGTGGAGCGCGCATGGTTCGGACTCGTGTCGCAGATGTTGCGGATGGGACGTTCGACCAACGGCGGGGGCGACGAGCTCGCGATCGATGCGGCCGCTGCTCGGGTGTTCTTCGATGCGCTGAGCAGCCTTCGCGCCGCAGGAGCGGGCCGGATCGAGCCGGATCGGTTCGCGGATGTCCTCCGCCACGCGCACGTTGCCCTGAGCTCGACGGACGATCCAGCGCGGGTGCAGGTGATGGAAGCCGAGCGTGCTCGTGGCAGACGCTTCCGTTGTGTCATCCTCGGGGGCCTGACGGCCGGAGAGTTCCCCCGGACGGCAGCCGAGGACGCACTGAGCGACGCTGAAGTGGTGGAAGCCTTCTCCGAGTCAGGGATCGATCTTTCACCACGGGCTACGCTCGGGGACGAGCGCCTTCTCTTCTACCAGGTCGTGACGCGGGCCACCGAGCGGCTCGTCTTGAGCCGACGGACGCATGACGAACAGGGGCGGTCCCTGCGACCGTCGATCTTCGTCGAGGAGGTTCTCGACCTGTATCGGGACCCCGTCACGCGGGAGGGCTTTGCCGGTCTGCCGCCCGTAAGGACGCTCGGTCCCGGGTGCGCCGCCGAGCATCCGGACGGGCCACGCTCGGGCCGCAGGACTCTCCGGGCCGAGCGTGGGCGAAGGGGGCACGCGGACAGCGCGATCGGGCGCACTGGCGTCCTCAGGGCTCGTCCGCGTCCGGGGCGACTCTCCGAGACGGCTCTCAGGCTTGTGGCTGGCAGAGAGGTCTTCTCGGCAAGCGAGATCGAGACGTATTTGCAGTGCCCCTTCCGGTGGTGCGTGCAGCAGCTCGTGAGACCGAAGGAGATCGACGGGCGATTCGACCACGCGGCCACGGGCAGGCTCGCCCATGAGATCCTGTACCGCTTCTACGAGGCGTTCGCGGTTCGAGCCGGCGTGACGCGCGTCGACTCGGAAACCCTTGACAGAGCACTTCAGATCCATGACGAAGTTGCAGACTTATGTATCAAAGCATTCTCCGGCCTGACCGCAGCCGAGGCGATGGCCTGCAGGGCCGTGACGCGCAAGACACGCTCTCTCGTGGAGGCGGATGCCACGCTGCTTCCCGGTTTCGCCCCGGTCCGGCACGAGTGGTCCTTTGGGGTCGGGGGGGACGACCATGCCGAGGCTTTTGACGGATTCTCTCTTGCCGGCCGGGTCGATCGTGTCGACTCAGATGGACAGCGCCTCGTTCTCACCGACTATAAGTCGGGCGATGTCGGCGCCGAGCACGGCTTCGTACGTTTCGAGTGCGCGGGTGTCGTGCAGCTCCCACTGTACGCCGCAGTCGCATCGCGCCGGTTCGGACTTCCCGTCGCCGCCGGAGTGTACCGCTCGCTCAAAGGAGGGAAGCCTCGTGGCTTCGTGGGGACCGACCTAGCGTCTTCGGCCTTTGTGAGGACCGATGTCGTCGCGGATGCCGATGCGATGGCGGCGCTCGTCGCCGACAGCATCTCCCGCGCCGGTAACGCGGTGGAACGGCTCCGCTCGGGAGATATCTCGGCCCAACCGCGTGGTGCGACATGCCCGCCGTACTGCGCCGCTCGCGCTTTCTGCGATGGCTGGAGGCCCGGACGTGGCTGATCTAGACCCTCGCCAGGAGCTTGCGGTCGATCTTGGCCCGACGGACGTGTTCGTGGCGGCCGGCGCGGGGTCTGGCAAGACCCGTGTGCTCAGCGCGCGGTTCGTGAGCGCCGTCCTTGGCCGCGGGCCCTGCGAGGCGTGCCAGTCCGAACAGCTCGTTGCCGTCACGTTCACCGAGAAGGCCGCAGGCGAGCTCGCCGAACGCATCCGGGGAGCTCTGGCCGCCGCTGGGGAACCCGCGGCGGCCCGGTCGGTGGGCGAGGCGTGGATATCGACCATTCACGGCATGTGCTCCCGCATTCTGCGGCGGCACGCACTCACGCTGGGCCTTGACCCACGCTTCCGAGTGTTGGATGAGATCGAGGCGTCCGTGCTCGAAACGCAGGCGCTCGAAGACGTCGTTCGCGATCGGCTTACCGACGAGGCATTCTCGGCGCTTCTCGGGGTCTACCGGTTTCCGGACGTGACGAACGCCGCCAAGGGGCTGAGCGACACGATGCGTTCGCTTGACCGGGCACTGAACTCGATCGGCAGAGTCTCGCGCGCCGAGGCCAGGGGAGAGGTGGCCCGCGCGCTGCAGGAGCTGCGAGACCTCGCCGGGGAGTTCTCTCAGCTGCGCCGCATCGCGACCGTGGATCACGATCACGCCGCCGTGCGTGCGCTGCTCGAAGCGGCTGAGCACGAAGCAGCCAGTGGGTGCGAAATCGCCTCATGCGAACGGCTGCTCGAGGCCGCAATCTCCTGTCGGCTCAAGCGGCTGCGATCCGTTGAGGGCCTGAGCGAACTGGTGGACGCGTGCGAAGCGCAGATCGAACGATTGACGCAAGCCGCCGCACAGATGACCGTCGGTTGCCACGAGGAGACGTTCTTGGCCTTCGCCGCGGCTTACGACGATCGGTACCGGCGGCTCAAAGAGGCGGCCGGGGCCGTGGATTTCGAGGATCTGCAGCTGCTGACGGTCCGTTTGCTGGAGTCGCGCCCTGATGTGGCCGAGCGCTACCGGCGCCACTTCGCGATGCTCATGCTGGACGAGTTCCAGGACACCAATGAGTTGCAGATGCGCATCATCGGGATGTTGTCTCGCGGGAATCTGTGCACGGTGGGCGACGAGAACCAGTCCATCTACTCGTTCCGGCACGCCGATGTCGAGATCTTCCGGCAGCGAGAGCGTGCGGCGACCGCCAGGGCGGAGCTCGACGTCAACTACCGGACGGCGGCGCCCCTGCTCGAAGGCATCAATGCGCTTTTCGCGCATCCGGCCCTGCTTGGCTCCCGCTACCTGCCACTGCGCTCGCCGGACGAGCCGCGGACCGCCGCGCGTCCGTGGCCTGGCCCCCTTGCTCGTTTCGAGACCCGCTTCATCGACGCTTCCGCCGGTGGCGACGATAGCCGGCAGGTGGAGGCCGAGCGCATTGCCGAGCGCGCCGCGGAGCTCCTCGCCGGCGGACTGGTTCCAGGCGACATCGCTATCCTGATGCGCTCGCTCGCAGGCGGCCGGGCCGCGACGGTGGAAGCGGCGCTGATCCGTCGCGGCATACCGGTTTTCACGACGAGCGGGGGATCTTTCTTCGAGCGCCCCGAAGTCGTCGAAGCTCGCGCCCTGCTGCGGAGCATCGCGAACGTACGGGACGACTCCGCTGTCGCCGTCGTGCTCGCAAGCAGGCTCACGGGGCTGGGCGCCGATGGGCTTGTGCGGCTGCGCGCGCACGCGGACGAGATCGCACGGGAGCGCGGGTGTGGCGCGCGGGAGGTGCGCCTATGGGAGGCCGCGACAAGTCCGACTCTCGACTTGTGCGCGGATGACCTTGCGGCGGTGGGCAGGACGGTGCACGCGATCGAGCAGGCGCGCGACCGCCGTGGCGCGGCGGTCCTGTCGGAAGCCGTGCTGGAGCCGTTGCTCGCGCTCGATTTCGATCTGGTGTTGTTCGCCCTGGGACGCCGCGGGCAGCGCGCGTGGGCGAACATACTCAAGCTGGCACGCATCGCCGGTGAGTACGAATCGGCCACAGGTGGGGCACTCGCGTCTTTCCTCGAGTACCTTGATCTGCGCGAGATGCATGCGTCCAGCGAGCAGGAGGCGACGCTTGACGGCGAATCCGGAGCCGTTCGGGTGATGAGCATCCACGCCTCGAAGGGGCTCGAGTTCCCCGCGGTGATCGTCGCCGGTCTCGCGGCCCCGCATGAGCGCGGTCCGTTCGTGCTCGCCCGCGACCAGGGCGCTCCCGTGCTCGGGATGACTCTCCCGCGGCCCGGCGGGTCCGTCCATACGATGGGCTCCGCCAGAGCCCTCAACGCCGCCACGTCGGCTGCGGAGGCTGAAGCGGCGAGGTTGCTGTACGTCGCGTGCACGAGGGCCGAGGAGTGTCTGACGATCATCGCGCGCACCAAGGCGGACAAGGAGGCGGGACGGGGGCTCGGCGACCTCGTCCGGCGGGCGCTCGGCATGGGGGAGGCGGGCGCTGCGCGCGCGGAGGGCGTCCGTGTGGGTTCCGCCACGATCGAGGTCACGATAGCCGCGGCGACCCTCCCGGAGCGCGTGGAAGAGCCTGAGACGTCCGCACCCGAGGAGGCGCAGACGCGGGGCACGCACTCCGCGCCAGTGACGCCCGCCCGAGGGCACTCCGGGACGCGCAGGCACGGCGTTCCACCCCGCATCTCATACACAGGCCTTGCCACCTATGGGCGTTGTCCGCTCAGGTTCCATCTCACCTCGCAGGTCCGGCTTCCGGCGCCTCCAGCCGCCCAACAAGGAGAAGCGCTGGTCTTCGGCCGTGCCGTCCACGCGGTACTCGAGCGGTGCGTCACGCCGGGCCACGACGTGGATGTGATCGTCGCCGAGGCAGCACGCGCTGCAACTCTCGACGAAAGCGCCCAAGGACGCCTCCGCGCCGCGGTCGACACGTTCTTGTCGTCGGAGGTGGCGCGTGAGATCCGCGCCTCGCAGCGGGTGCTGCCCGAGGCCCGCATCGCGGTGCCGCTGTACGGTACGGTGCTCGCGGGTGCCATAGACCTGCTCGCGTGGCGTGGCGATCACGCAATGGTGGTCGACTACAAGACGGGGACGGAGCCGCTCGCCCTCGACGCGGCCGAGGAGCGGTACCGGCTGCAGGGCGAATGCTATGCGCTCGCTACGTTTCGTGCCGGCGCTTCGAGCGTGCGGGTCGTGTTCGCCGAGCTTGAGCGCGGGCGCGAGGTCTCGTACTCCTACGACCGCGACGACGCGAGGTCGTTGGAGGAGCGCGTCGCGGGCATCGTTGCACGCATGGCCGAGGACGGCTTCGACGCCCACGCGACCTACGAAGCGCAGCTGTGCGAGACGTGTCCCGGCTTGGGGAGCTTGTGTCCGGTCACTCGGCCGAAACGCGATGCCGCTGGGTGAGCTGCCCACACGCGGCGTCGATGTCGGTCCCACGCTCGGTGCGCACCGAAGTCTCGACACCTGCGGCCTCGAGCGCAGCGGCTACCTGCGCGATCCGCGGGTCGCCCGGCCGTGACGCCTTGGTGCCGGCCACCGGATTCACCGGGATGAGGTTCACGTGCGACATCCAGCCGCGGGCGAACGCCACGAGGGCCGCGATCTCCTCAGGCGTGTCGTTCTCGCCGGCGATGAGCGCGTACTCCAGGGTGGGCCTGCGGCCGGTGCGGTGCGTGTAGTCGATCAGCGTGGACTTGAGCTCCTCAAGCGGCCACCGCTTCACGCCCGGCATGAGGCGGTCGCGCGTGGCCTGGACAGCCGAGTGTAGCGAGGCGGCAAGCGTGAATTGTTCAGGTTCGGTCGCGAGCCGCCGGATGCCTGGTATGACGCCGCAGGTGGAGACCGTCAGGTGTCGCGCACGGATCCCGAGCCCGTCCGGCGCGTTCATGAGCCGCAACCCGCCGAGGGTGGCGTCGTAGTTCTGGAACGGCTCCCCCTGGCCCATGGCAACCGCGTTCGATGCGCGCAAGCCGAAATCCCGCGCGGTCAATGCCACCTGCCAAGTCATCTCGCCGGGCAGGAGGTCACGCGTGAAGCCGCCGCGCCCGGTGGCACAGAACGCACACCCCATCGGACAGCCGGCCTGGGTGCTGAAGCACACCGTGAGGCGATCACCGGAGGGTATACCCACGCTCTCGACGGTCACGCCGTCAGCGAACCGCCACAGGTACTTCCTGGTGCCGTCTGAGGATCGCTGCACCTCCAAGGCGTCAGGCTGATTGAGGGTGTAGGAATTCGCGAGGTTCTCTCGAAGCGAGGCGGGCAGGTCCGTCATCCCCGCGAAGTCCGGGGCGAGGCGGCCGTAGAGCCATGCCATGAGTTGCCTGCGGCGGAAGGAGGGCTGGCCAAGCGCTGTGAGCGCTTCAGCCAGCCCCGCCGGGTCGAGCGATGCTATGTCGGTCGGAGCTTCAGCCACCCTGCCCCTGGACCTTCCGGTAGCCGTCCCGGTGCTTGCGCTCGAAGCCGCCCACGCTTTGGAAGTAGAACGCGACCTCGGGGAAGCCCTCCTCTTCGGCGACGCGAGCGAACTCGGGATACATCGACACGAACTCGTAGTCCTCACCCTCGGCCGCCGCTGTCAGGTTCTGGGCAGTATCCCCGTACGCGGACATGTACGCGAGATGGCCGAGAGCGTGAGCCGTCTCCTCCTCCGCCGCCAGATCGAAAGCGGCCTTGGCCTCCACATCACCCTCCAGTCCGGCGATGCGCGAGAACAGCGCGTAACGCCTGTTGGCCTGCGACTCTCCGGCGAACGCGGCCTGCAGATTGGCAAGCGTCCGGGTGCCGCTCAGGTCCTGAGGCTTTTCATGCGGTGCGAACAAGGACCGTGGCGCGCCGCAGACAGGACAGCTCTCCGGTGCCGGTCCCACGTGCAGGTACCCGCACCCCTTACACCGATACAGCTCGACCATGCTCTCTCCTCTCCGCGGACCCGGCTGGTCCGGCACACTGGTTAATGTGGGGCTATTCGGCCTCCACCGCAGGCGGCTTGGCGCCCACCTTCATCGAAAGCTCCAGCTCCTCGCCATCGCGCCACAGTCGCAGCGTGACCTCGTCGCCGACGGCCCGGCGCCGCACCGACAGGATGAGGTCGTCCATCGACCGGATGCGGTCCTCGTCCACCCCCACGATCACGTCACCGGGCTGTAGTCCTGCGCGCTCGGCCTCGGTCCCGGGGGTTGTTTCGACCACATATGCGCCTCGCTCCACCGGCAGGTTCTCCTGCGCCATCAGATCGGGTGTCACTGTCTGGCCGAGCACGCCGAGGAAGGGCGTTTCCACACGCCCGGTCTCGATCAGCTGGTCGGCGGCGAGTGTCGCGCGGTCGATCGGGATGGCCAGGCCCACACCGTCCGAGACGCCCGTGTCGGTGTAGATGACCGAGGGGATCCCGATGAGTTCTCCCCGTCGGTTGACGAGCGCGCCACCCGAGTTACCCGGGTTGATCGCGGCATCGGTCTGGATGGAGTCCACGTAGGGGTACTCGCCGTTGTCTCCTCCGAGGTCGGTGAGCGGGCGGTGGGTCGCGGACACCACTCCCGCGGTGACGGAGGCCTGAAGGCCGAAAGGCGAGCCGATCGCGATCGCGAGCTGGCCGACGATGACCTCATCGGGGTCGCCGAGCTTGATGAGCGGAAAGCTGGTCTGCACGAGTAGAACGGCGATATCGCTCTCGCTGTCGCCGCCCACCAGCTCCGCCGGGTAGCTCTCTCCGTCCGAGCCGGTCACGATGATCTCGGTGGCCCCCTCGATCACGTGGTTGTTGGTGATGATGTACGTTCCACCGTCCGGAGCCTCCCTGTAGGCGACCCCCGAGCCCTCACCCTGTGCTGGGACGTCGGGGTGAGCCTCAGGCAGGCCACCGGATGTACCAGGGGAGCTGACGGCGATGTTCACCACGCTCGGCACCGCGGCAGCCACTACCTCTTCGGTGGAATCCCCCAGGATCTCCACCTGCTGTGTCCGCGGGTCTCTCGTTTCAACGGGAAGGTACCGGTAGGCGAGATATGCACCAGCCACCCCTGAAACGCCCCCAGCGAGCAGCGATGCCGCAAGCACGGCAACGACGATGCCGACGTGCGAGTGGCGCTGGACGGATGCGCCTTGGTCGCCGATGGCCTGTGCGTGGATCGCCGTAGCCTCAGGAGGCGGCGGTGCGGGCTGGTGCTGGCTGTTCTCCATGATCGGCTTCCTTTCCCCACGGTGCTGCCGCGTCATACCATAGTACGCTTGCCGACCGGCTCGCACCCGCACTCGCCGCAGAATCCACGGACTCTCCACATGCTGCCACCGCGTTGTGTGACCGTGCCCGCTCGACTAGACTGGCGCGGAAGACCGAGGGGAGCACCGCTTGTCCGGCACACAACAAAACGTGCAGCTGGTCGTTGAGCCACAGGGCCCGGCGGAGCTTGAGTCCGCCTCCTTGGCGGCCGAGCCCGTACCTCAGGCTCCCGATGCGGTTCTCGTCGAAGGTGTGAGTGGAGGACTCACCTGGGGTCCGTTCGCTGCCTACATGGGCTTGTGGGTCGCGCTCTCGGCCCTGTCGGCATTCTTCCTTTCAGGGGCGTCGCCGGTGACGCCGGCCCGGTGGATGCCCGAGTATGTCCCCCTGTTGTGGTCGGGTGTGGCACTCACAGCGTTCGGCCCCATCATGTCGATCGCCGTGTGGCTCGTCGCGCGTGCGCGCCGGCCAAGAGACGAGCGTCAAGGGCTCTTCGCTTCGGCGGCGACTCGCGGATCTCTCACGGCCTTCTTCGGCGTCGTCCTGTGGCTCGGCACCCTTTTCGTGCTCGAGCTTCTGGCTTCGGGATGGATGTTGTGAACGTTCTTTC
>JAJZRZ010000114.1 GCA_021850085.1 Actinomycetes bacterium
GGGCAGGACGGGAGTATAGCACCTGCGGCAGACAGGGCGCTTCGCGGCCCCTATCTCAGCCCGTCAAGCGAGTCCCGCAGGTCGGATTCCTTAGCTTCGCCCACGATGGTATCGGCGATCGTGCCGTCCGAGTTGACGAAGACGAAGGTCGGCACGTACTGCACGCGGTATCGGGATGCCAGCGACCCGGCCTCCCCGCCTGCGTCGACGTTCATCTTCAGGATATCGACGGTGCCCTCGTACTCCTTCTCAAGCCTGTCGACCACAGGCGCCATCTTCTGGCAGCTGGGTCACCAGTCGGTGTAGAACTCGTACATCACGGGAACGGCCGTGGAGGCGGGCTGCTCCGCAGGGACGGCCACCTGTTCAGGTCCCGCCACCGGACCATCCCACGCCGCGATTCCTCCGGTGAGATCATGGACGGACTCGAAGCCTCGCGCGCTCAGCATACGAGCCGCCTCGGCACTGCGGCTGCCTGTTGCGCAATAGAGCACGATGAGGGCCGACGGGTCCCAGCCTTCGGACTCTTCGGCCAGGCGAGTCAGGGGCACGTTGTCGGCACCGGGAATATGGCCCATGGCGAACTCGGCCTCCGTGCGTACGTCCAGAACGCGGGCGCCGTCCGTCTGAAGGCGGGCGAACTGATCGCCGTCCACGACTCCAGGGGTGGGACCGCCGGATGCAAGCACGACGAACGCACCGGCGATGAGCGCGACGGCGCACGCGAGCACGATCCACTTGGTGCGGCTCATCCCACCTCCGGGAATACCGAGGACGACTGCGCGTATCGACTGATGCGCCTGCGGGTACACTCAAGCAACCGGCATGCCGTGTCCGGGCCCGCATGCGGTGGTGCGGAAACCATAATGTCAGAATGGACGATGAGACTACCCAGGACCCGGCCTACGCGCCGGGAGGATCGAGCGGATTGGCGGCTGACGAGTACATCGGCGAGGTGCTGAACGACCGGCCGTTCAGGGGTGAGCTGTTGCGAGCGGACCGCCTCGAAGCCGCCGCGCGTGCCCTCGCGCGCACGCAGGTTCCGGCCGCCGGCCGCCTCCGCCGCAGCACGACGCTCCTCGCGGTCATGGAGACCGCCTCGCGCGAGCTCACCTCGGTGTATCGCACACTTGCGGCCGATGCCAGGGAAGACATCCCGGTCTCGCCAGCAGCCGAGTGGCTGCTCGACAACTTCTACCTGATAGAGGAACAGGTCCGGCTCGTGCGGGAGGACCTCCCAGCGCAGTACGGCGCGGAGATACCACGCTTGGGAGACGGACCCTTCGCTGAGCTGCCGCGGGTGCTTGAGGCGGTCGCGACGCTCGTCTCGCACACCGACTCGCGCATCGAACGCGAACCGCTCGAGCGCTTCATCGTCGCCTACCAGGACATCACTCCTCTCACGATCGGCGAGGTGTGGGCCGTTCCGATCATGCTGCGGGTGGCTCTTGTCGAGAACCTGCGCCGTCTTGGACGGCACGTGATCGAGGCGCATCAGGCGGTCGTGGGCGCCGACCGGTTCGCGAACGAGCTGATCGTCGCCGCCGACCAGAGCGGTGAGGCCTTCGCGGGAAAGATGGCCGAGCTCGCCAAGGCGCATCTGGACGTGCCAGACCCGTTCCTCGTGAGACTCTCGCAGCGCCTCACTGGACAGGAGGTCGCCCTCGCGCCGCTCGCCGACTGGCTGCAAGCCACGCTGGAGGGGCGGGGGGAGCAACTGGAGCGATTGATCACCGCGACCCATCAGCAGCAGGCCGCCGACCAGGTCTCGGTGGCCAACGCGATCACAAGCATCCGCTTCCTCGACGCCTTTGAATGGCGCGACTTCTTCGAGCGAACCAACCTCGTGGAGCAGGTCCTCCGAGAGGATCCCGCCGGAGTGTACGGCAGAATGGACTTCGCCAGCCGCGACAGGTACCGCCATGCCGTGGAGGGGGTCGCGAAGCGCTGCCCGCTAACCGAGATCGAGGTGGCCGAAGCGGCCGTGGGCCATTGTCTCGAGGCGCTTCACCGCGATGCCGCCGACGCGCTTCGCAGCCACGTGGGCCACCACCTTGTGAGCGACGGGCGTTACGCGTTCGAGGCGAGCGTCCGATACAGAGCGCTCCCCCGTGAGCGCCTCCATCGTGGTCCGCTGGCGGCACGCGGCTTCATATTCTGGGGGTTGCTCGGCACCCTGACCGCACTCCTCGCCGCAGGCGTCGCCGTTTTCGCCCAAGCCTTTTCCCCGCACGTATGGGTGGCCGTCGCGCTGGGCCTGCTCGCCGTGGTGCCAGCCACCGACGTCGCGCTTGCCATCGTGAACCGGGCCGCCGCCTGGCTGTGGCCGCCGAGAACGCTCGCGAAGATCGACCACCTCAGGCCCGTGGCGCAGGCGCACTCCACCATGGTCGTGTACACGGCACTCCTCACATCGGCCACTGCGGCGCAGCATGTCATCGACAACATGGAGATCGGCTACCTGGCGAACCGCGATCCCCACGTCAGGTTCGGGATACTGGCCGACCTGAAGGCGGCTGCCGAACGCACGATGCCAGAGGACGCCGAAGTCATTGAAGCCTCGCGCCGCGGGATCGCCGCGCTCAACGAGCGCTACGGCGAAGACGGCACCGGCCCCTTCAGCCTGTTCGTGCGCGGACGCACCTGGAGCGAACGCGCCGGTCTGTGGATGGGCTGGGAGCGAAAGCGGGGGGCACTGGCCGAGTTCTGCGCCCTTGTGCGCGGTGCGACCGGCACGTCGTTCGAACTCGTCACAGGCGATGTCGAAGCGTTGTCCGGGGTGGCGTTCGTCATCACGCTCGACACGGACACGGTGTTGCCGAGAGATGGCGCGAGGAAGCTGATATCCACCATCGCCCATCCGCTCAACCGGGCGCGCTTCGACCCGCGCACCCGCACGGTCCGCAGGGGCTACGGGCTCGTTCAGCCGCGCGTCTCGATGTCGCTCGAGGGATCCGAGGGCAGTCTGTTCGCGTGGCTGTACTCAGGTGTGCCCGGCGTCGACCCGTACGCCGGCGCCGTCTCGGACACGTACCAGGATGTCTTCGGCGAGGGGTCGTTCACGGGCAAGGGCATCTTCGAGGTCGACATCTTCAACCGGGCGCTCGGCAGTCGCTTCCGCGACAACATGCTGCTCTCGCACGATCTGATCGAGGGATCGTACCTGCGCACCGCCCTCGCATCGGACGTCGAGGTCTTCGACGATCAGCCGGCCAGCTACGTCTCCCACTGCGCACGGCTCCACCGGTGGGTGCGCGGCGATTGGCAGACGCTCCCATGGCTGTTCCCTCGCGTTCCGGTCCCGGGTGGGACCGAACCCAACCCGCTCACCGCGCCACACCGGTGGAAGATCGTCGACAACCTCCGCCGGAGCCTCTCGCCCATCGCCCACTCGGCCCTCGTGATCGCGGGCTTCGCGCTCCTGCCGGATGCGCCGATGTGGTGGCTCGGCGTGGTTCTCGCGCTGCTGCTCTTCCCGTTCGGTTTCAGCGTAGCCGACTCCCTGTTCAGACGCGCGCCATCGCACACGCGCGGTGAGCGCGGCCAGTTGCTCATGGACGTTCGCCGTGACTTTCTCCGTACCGCACTGAACATCACCGTCATGCCCCACCAGGCGTACCTGATGACCGACGCAATCGTCCGGGCGTTGTGGCGCATGCTCGTCAGCCGCCGCGACCTGCTTGAGTGGGAGACAGCCGCCGAGGCCGAGCGTCGGCTTGGGACAACGCGCTTGGAGGCGTTCGCTCGCCGGATGTGGCCCGCAAGCGCTATCGCGGCGGCATCTGGCGCCGCGATAGCGCTTTCCCCCGGCGGACTCCCGGGCCTGCTCGCATTCTCCCCGCTACTCGCGGTGTGGCTCTCCTCGCCGCTGGCGGCATGGAAGGTCAGCCAGCCTCCCGAAGAGCCTGAGACCGGTATCACCTCCGAGGACCGCGCGGCCATGCGACGACTCGCGCGTAAGACGTGGCGCTTCTTCAGCACGTTCGTGACCGCCGAGGATCACCACCTTGCGCCGGACAATTACCAGGAGGACCCGAAGGGCGAGATCGCGCACCGCACGTCCCCCACCAACATGGGCCTCCAGCTGCTGTCGTACATCTCCGCCTATGACCTCGGCTACGTGACCGTTGCTCAGCTCGTCACCCGCGTCTCCCGGACGCTCAATACGATGACGGGCATGGAGCGTTTTCGTGGGCACTTCTACAACTGGTACGACACGCTGACCCTGCAGCCGCTCCGGCCCGCGTACGTCTCCACCGTGGACTCCGGCAACCTGGCCGGGCACCTAATCGCGCTGCGCACAGCGCTGCTGGAGATCTCCGAAAACGCCCTGGTGAGCGCAAGCCAGCTGGATGGCATCGCCGACGCCGCCCGTCTCGCCCTCGAGGACCTCCAGCAGTCGCGCGCGACCGCGGCCGATGACGCCTCCTTGGGCGAGGTGCGGACTCTGCTGGAGGAGGTCGTCCGGCGCATCGCCCTCGACTCCACACCCGGGGACCTGGGCGAGTGGCTCTCCACGCTGCACGGCCTAGCGACGCTCACCGACGGCCTTCCGGGCCGACTCGGGGCGCTCGAGGGCGTGGACCCGAGCGTGCTCGAGCCCTTGCTCGCATCAGTGGGCGACGTCACGCGAGCCGTGCGCGCACCCATCGAGCTCATCGAGACTTACGCCCCTTGGGCGGCGGACCTCCTGTCGGCGAACGGAACCAGCACGCATGGGGGGCCGCAGTCCTTCGCGCCGATCCTGTTCTCCGTACCGAGCCTCACGGATCTGGCCGAGGGCTTCGGGGAGACCCTCGTTGCCCTCGATCGCACCGCCGATGGCAACGAGACCGACGTGGGATGGGCCGCGCGGGTGGCGGCAGGGATCCGCGCCGGTCGCCGGCGTGCGGTGACGCTCATCGCCGAGCTGCGGCTCGATGCACAGATAGCGCGGGAGATGTGGGAGCACACCGATTTCCGCATGCTTTTCGACGAGAGCCGCATGCTTTTCTCGATCGGCTTCAACACCGCCGAAGGCCGCCTCGACGACTCCTACTACGACATGCTCGCGAGCGAGTGCCGCCTGGCGAGCTTTCTCGCGGTCGCCCGCGGCGAGGTGCCTCAGGAGCACTGGTTCCGCCTTGGCCGTGCCATAGCGCTCACCGAGGGTGGCGCGGCGCTCATCAGCTGGAGCGCGAGCATGTTCGAGTACCTGATGCCGCTGCTCGTGATGAAGAGCTGGCCTGAGACGTTGCTCGGCAAGACGTACCGCAGCGTCGTGCGCTGGCAGATGCGCTACGCCGCGCAGCGCGGGGTGCCGTGGGGCGTCTCCGAATCGGCGTTCAACGCCAAAGACGTCGAACTCACCTACCAGTACCAGGCGTTCGGCGTGCCGGGTCTGGGCCTCAAGCGAGGGCTGTCCGCCGATGTGGTGATCGCACCGTACGCCACAGTGCTGGCGCTGATGGTGGCGCCGCGGGCCGCCCTCGACAACTTGCGTGCGCTCGCCAAGCAGGGCGCTGAGGGCAGGTACGGCTTCTACGAGGCCATCGACTACACGCCCGGGCGCGTGCCGGCAGGCCGAGAGCGTGCGCTCGTCAAGGCGTACATGGCGCACCACCAGGGCATGAGCCTCGTGGCGCTTGGCAACGTGCTCACAGGCTTCCGGATGCAGGAACGCTTCCATGCCGATCCGCTCGTGACCTCCGCGCAACTGCTTCTCCAAGAGCGCGTGCCGCGCCGCATCCAGCTCGCACAGCCGCGGGTGGAGGAGGTCGAGTTCGTGCGCTCGGTGCGCGAGACGCCGCCTCCGGTGGCGCGCGCGTATCCGCTTGCCGACACCCCGGTGCCCGCCACGCATTTCCTGTCCAACGGCACGTACTCGGTGATGGTGACCAACAGTGG
>JAJZRZ010000115.1:0-2382 GCA_021850085.1 Actinomycetes bacterium
AGCACCCACGCTGTCCAGGACAAGCACGATCGCGCGCGGCTGCCGCATGACGCTGTTGCACTCCCTCCGGAACCCGTGATCACAGTACGACGCGGGCGACCTCGTCCAAAGTCGTGATGCCCTGAGCGACCTTGTCGAGTGCATCCGCTCGCAAAGTCTTCATTTCCGCGGCAAGCGCTGCCGTCCTGATCGCTTCGGCGGGTGCCTCGGACAGGAACAGACGTTCCAGCTCGTCATCCATCGGCATGACCTCGAAGATGCCGATCCGGCCACGGTACCCTGTGCCGTGGCACTCCTCGCAGCCGCCCTCCCGGGTGGCAAAGACGCTGCGGACCCGCAGCTCGTCGAAGGAGAAGCCCCGCTCGGTGAGCATCGTCTTGGTGAGACGCCTTTCCTGCCTGCATGCCGGACACAACCGGCGTACCAGCCGCTGGGCGACGACCCCGATGAGGGCGCTTGAGGCGACGAACGGCGCCACCTCCATGTCGGTCAGACGCGTGAGCGCGGATGGTGCATCGTTGGTGTGGATAGAGGAGAGGACGAGGTGGCCCGTGAGTGCGGCCCGCGTTGCGATCTGAGCCGTCTCAGCGTCGCGTATCTCCCCGACCATTACCACATCGGGGTCCGAGCGAAGCACTGTTCGCAGAAGACCCGCGAAGGTCAGACCGATGCCGGCGTTGACCGCCATCTGCGTGATTCCGTCGATCTGGTACTCGATCGGGTCCTCGATCGTGATGATCTTGAGCTTCGGGTCGTTCAGGCGCCTGAGCGCCGCGTACAACGTCGTCGACTTGCCGGACCCCGTGGGGCCGGAGATGAGTATCTCGCCGTACGAACGCGACAGGAACCGTCGGAAGATGGCCTGATTCTCCTCGGACATCCCTAGATCCTCCAGCGCCTGCTGGCCCGGTTCGTGATTGAGCACCCTGATCACGACGTTCTCTCCGAACGGTGTAGGCAGCGTGGCGACCCGCAAATCGATCGGCCGGCCGTTGATCACGATGCCGATACGACCGTCTTGTGGGCGCCTCCTCTCGGCGATATCCATCTCGCCCATGACCTTCACGCGGCTGACGATGCCCGCACGTGCCGAGGAAGGTGCGGTCATGATCTCGTGCAGCACGCCGTCCACGCGGAAACGGACGCGCACGCCTTTGGGGCCCGGCTCCAGGTGGATGTCGCTCGCACTGTCGAGCACGGCCTCGCGGACGAGCTGGTTGACGAGACGCACGATCGGAACGTCCTCATCTCCGATCGTCTCCACCTGCTCCTCGGTCTCCTCGGCTACTCTTGCAGCAAGGCCCTCGAAGGCGTCAGCCGAGGTGATGAACTTTTCGATGGCGTAATCGATCTGCGCGCCCGTGGCCACGACCGGTACCACGTCGAGCCCTGTCCTGAGACGCACGTCGTCGATGGTCTCGACGTCCAGGGGATCGGCCATCGCGAGCAGCAGGGCGCCGTCGCGAAACGCCACCGGGATCACTGACGAGCGTCGAGCGAGACGGGCCGGGATGAGGGAGGCAGCCTCCCGATCGATGGGAAACGACGACAGGCTGACGAACTCCAGGTCTTTCTGCTCAGCGAGCGTGCGAGCGATGGAGTCCTCGTCAACGATGAGGTTCCTCACGAGGATCTGGCCGATCTTGCCGTCGTGCGCCTGCTGGTACGCAAGGGCCTCGGCAAGCTCCACTTCACTGATGACGCCAGCGCGCAGCAGCAGCTCACCCAAGCGGTCCCTCGTGTACTCCACCCCGACCCCTCTCGCGTGCCATTCACCTGGACACACACGCGGAACACCCGCTCCGACCAGTGGCAATCGTAACAGAAGCGCGGTCACCCCTCAGGGGTGCCCGCGTCTGACAGGGGCGTTCGGGGTCTAGCGGACCGAATCGGAGAGCACGCGCCCGATGAGCTTGGAGGCCAGCTCATCGGCCGACGGAAGGTCCTCGGCCATCAGCAGACGGGCGTGAGCGATCCGGTCCACGCGAACGTCTGGAACCTCTTTGAGCGATTCAACCACACGGCCGACCATCTCCGCTGCGGCCGGATCACTCCCTGACGGCAGCGACACCGCATCTGATTCTGCTTTACGCAGGTATTCGACGGCTCGCCGTACCTGCTCGTCCGAGATCATCATGCCTGTGGTATCGGCAGCATCACACACAAGCTTTACATCAGCTCGCAGGCAATGGACAGGCGGAGGTCGGTGACTTCTTACACACCCGCGCCGCAAAAGGGAGAGCCCCAAGGCCGGCACCTTGAGGCTCAGGGGTAAGGGGTTGCCGAAGCAACTCTTGGGCGGAGTATACATGTAAAGATTCGTTCATGCAACGCGCTCCCCCAGAGGCGCCCCTCCCCTGGAATCACGAACCGCACTGAACC
>JAJZRZ010000115.1:2392-5750 GCA_021850085.1 Actinomycetes bacterium
GGGGTGCAAGACGTTCACAGCCCGATCAGCGACACCATCGGGCCGAGCCCGCTTACGAGCGGCAGCGCGCCCAAAGCAAAGAGCGCCGCCGCCAGCACGAGCAGTACGGCGATAGCTGCCCCGTGGTCATCAGACAAGTCACGGCCGCCCGTCCCGCTTGTGTCAAAGTACATGGAACGGATGATGGCACCGTATCCGCCGAAGGAGACAACGGCAACCATGCCGCCGAGCACCGCCAGCCACTCCATTCCTGCTTCAACTGAGGCCGTGAGCACCAGAAGCTTTCCCCAGAAACCGACAAGCGGCGGCATACCGGTCAGGGACAAGAGCACGACCACCATGGCAGCAGAGAGCCACGGCGCCTGACGAGAGAGTCCTGACAAGCCCTGGAGCGTCCCGTCCCAGTCCGGACGCACGCGATCGATCGCCTCAAGACCTACGAACGCGGCGCAAGCCGCCATCGCATACGTGCCGATGAAGAACGGGACGGCTGAGCCACCCGGCGTCCCCGATGCCGTGCCCAAGACCGCGTAACCCACCTGCGCGATGGCCGAATATCCGAGGAGACGGGCTACCTTGTGCTGGCGCAGCATCCCGAGGCCGCCAACGAGCAGCGATCCCACCGCAACGACGCCCATTATCATCGTGACGGACCCACTGGCAGCACCTCCGAACCATGCGCCGCGGGCAACCACGAGCAGCGCCGTCACACCCGCGATCTTCGGCACAGAAGCGAGGTACGCGGCGACCGGGGGGCGGGCGCTCTCATAGGCATCCGGGACCCAGGAGTGGAACGGGAAGACGCCGGCCTTGAAGCCGAGCGCAGAGAGCACGAACGCCATCGCGAGCAGCAGCGGCGGGGAGGCCACGCCTCCCCCAGCATCGGCGCTGTAGCTGGCATCACCGCCGGTAAGGCCAAGGAGCACCGCGAGCGCGTACACCGTCAAACCGCTCGCGACCGTGCCCTGCACGAAATACCGCACCGCAGATCCCTCGGCGCGCGGAGTGCCCGCCGCCGCCACCAACGCGTAGCCGACAACACCCAGGCCGGAAAGGGAGACGAACAGTACCGTGACGTCCAAGGCGGCCACGAGCGATGCGGCGAACACGCTCCCAAGCGCCATGAGCGCCCCGGTGGCTACCCCCTGATCGTGGTCGGCCAATCGACGGCTACCGGCGATGAGCGCGCAGGAGGCGAGGAGATACCCCAACGACCCGAGCGACACGAACCCGCCGTGGGCTCCGAAGAGGCTCCCGGCGACGACCTCGGCATTCGGGAGGAGCACCAGCCCCGATACGCCCGAGGCGAAGAGCGTCGCAATCAACACCCGAAGAGCTGCCGCCGGGCGCTCGAAGGAGTCGGCCAGGAGCGCAACGACCACACCTGCCAGCGCGATCAGCGCTGGTACGAGAAGCGGGAGCGGGACCTCGGCCACCGGCTACCTCCCCTCGGCCAGCGCGCGCACGAGCGACGTCACGGCGGGATCCGCAAGCGCGGTCACGAGGCGCGGCCACAACCCGATGGCAACGACCGGCACGCCCAGCAACGCCACGGCAAGCAGCTCCCGGCCGCTGAGGTCGCCTGGTGCGCTTTGGCCCCCATCAGTGCTCGCCTTTGGGAACCGGGGTCCCCCGAACACCATCAGCCGTACGGCGCGCAGGTTGTAGGCGCCGGCCAGGACCACGCCGAGACCCGCGACAGCCACGGGCCACCCGTACCGCGTGAACGCGGCGAGCACCGCGCCGAACTCGCCGGGGAACCCTGACAGGCCCGGCAGTCCGAGGCTGGCGAGCGACGCGAACACGAACGTCCCCGCCCACGCCGGCATCATGGCTCCGAGACCGCCGAACTCGGCCATCTCATGCGTGTGAGCGCGATCGTAGGCGGCGCCCGCCAGCAGGAACAGCAGCCCAGCCACGAGACCATGGCTCACCATGCCGAGGACCGCCGCCTGCACGCCAAGCACGCTGCAGGCTGAGAGCGCCAACAGTACGAAGCCCATGTGTGCCACCGAAGAGTACGCCACCAGCCGTTTGAGGTCGGTCTGGCCGAGCGCCACGGCCGCGCCGTAGACGATGCCGATGACGCCGAGTGCAGCGATGGCGGGCGCCGCTTCGGCGAAGGCATCGGGGGTGTAGGAGGTCCCAAGACGTGCGAGGCCGTAACCGCCCATCTTGAGGAGCACTCCCGCCAGCATGATCGAGCCCGAGGTGGGCGCCTCGACGTGCGCGTCTGGAAGCCACGTGTGCAGCGGCCAGGCGGGCACCTTCACGAGCAGGCCGGCCGCGAGCAGCCAGAACACCAGCGTTTCGCGCGAACCGAGCGCTGAGGAGCCGTCGGCAAGCAGCGCATGGCTGCCGCTGGAGAGCACCGCGATGATTATTCCCACGAGCATGAGCGCGCTGCCGGCGAACGTGTAAGTGAAAAACTTCACCGCAGCTCTACGCCGGTGCTCGTGTCCCCACCCGCCGATGAGGAAGAACATCGGCACGAGCACCGCTTCCCAGGCTACGTAGAACAAAACGAGGTCAGCCGCTAAGAAGACAGCCATGACCGCGGCCTCGAGGGCGAGCAGCAGCGCAAGGTGCGCGGCAACGCGCTCGGCGTTCCACGACACGAGGACGACCACGACGCCGAGGAGCGCCGTGAGCGCGACCAACGGAAGCGAGAGCCCGTCGGCCGAGAACCGAACGAACGCGCCCACCGCACCGCTGAAGGCCTGCGTGAGCGGCTCGCCCAGGGCCAGGTACGCCCGGATGACGAGGGCGACGGGTAGGATCGTGGCCACTGAGGCCACGAGTGCGACGGTGCGGGCGAGCCGCACGCTGCGCCGCAGGGCGAGAACGAGCGCCGCGCCGAGAAGCGGGATCGCGATGATGAGCGCGAGTGTCACCTCACATCACCGCCCCGCCCACAGCGCGATCGCAAGCAGCGTGGCGGCGCCGGCGGCCATGAACCACGCGTACAGCGAGCCGTCGCCTGTCTGCAACGACGACACCACCGCTCCCGCACGCCGGGCACCCTCGGCCACGCGCATGACGGCGCCGTCGATCACCCCACGGTCGAAGGCCGCGACTTTCTCGTGCGTGAAGCGCTCGGCGCCGCCTGCTAACCGCATGGCCGAGCGGTCCACGCCGTAACCGTCCATCAGCATGCGCGTGAGGGCACTTTTGGGCAGCTCGGGTACGGCGCCCGAGCGCCACCCGAGGACCGCCGCGGCGAGCGCCACGACGCTCGAGGCGACCGCGACCGGAAGCGACAGGCCTGCATGCCCGCCGAGAAGCTCGGCGAACCACCACTGCGCGAACCCCAGCACGGCGGCGATGACCGCGAGGACCGCAAGCGGGAGCTTCATCA
>JAJZRZ010000116.1 GCA_021850085.1 Actinomycetes bacterium
TCTTCTTGTATGACCGCGCGCTGCTCGCCTACCACAAGGTGGAACAGTACGGGATCCTCATCTTCTTCGCGATGCTCCTTCTGCTGCCACAGGTCCTGCCGTTCGACCTCCTGGGCGGGTATTTCAACCTGACGGTGAGGCCGCTGATGGCGCTGTTCACCGGCATCGGCTGACGCGTCAGGAAGGGGCGTCGGCGACCCGGCGAACGCGCTTCCTCGCACCCCAGGCAGGCCAGGGTGAGGTAGAATACGTCGCGTCCACCATCGCTTGAGAAAGACCCTCGCCCATATGTCGAAGAAGCGCGTGCTCACCGGTTACCGTCCCACCGGGCGCCTCACGCTCGGCCACTGGTTCGGCAACCTGCTGAACATGCTGGAGCTGCAGGAGTCCCACGAGGCGTACTACTTCGTGGCCGATTGGCATGCGCTCACGAGCGATTGGCAGGACACCCACGCGATCCGCCAGTACACGGAGGAGATGGTGCTCGACTGGCTGGCCGCGGGCATCGACCCTGCCAAGTCGGTCATCTACCGGCAATCGGACGTGCCCGAGGTCGCTGAGCTCGCGATGTATCTGTCGATGGTCACGCCGATGTCTTGGCTCGAGCGGGTACCGAGCTACAAGGAGCAGCGCGAGCAGATCACCGAGAAGGACCTCGGAAACGTCGGCTTCTTCCTGTATCCGCTCATGCAGGCTGCCGACATCACGATCGTACGCGGCGACGTGGTCCCGGTGGGCCAGGACCAGCTGCCGCACCTCGAGCTCACGCGTGAGATCGTGCGGCGTTTCAACAACCAGTACGGCGAACTCGTCCCTGAACCGGCGGCACTGATCCCCAAGGAGGGCGCGCGCGTCCCGGGTACCGACGGTCGCAAGATGTCGAAGTCCTACGGCAACGCGATATACCTCTCAGAGACTCCCGAGGATACGGCAGCCAAGGTGATGGGGATGCTCACCGATCCCGCACGCAAGCTGAAGACCGACCCGGGCAACCCCGACATCTGCCCGCTGCAGCACATGCACAAGCTCGTCGGCGACGCAGGGGACGTCGCCGAGTGGGACCGGTGCTGCCGCGTGGCCGAATGCGGCTGCGTGCCCCACAAACGCGCGCTGACGCAGGACTTGAACGCCTACTTGGGGCCGTTCCGCCAGCGTCGCACCGAGCTCGCCGCCCGACCGGGACACGCGTGGGAGGTGCTTGCGGACGGGGCTTCACGCGTGCGTCCGGAGGTCGTGCGGCTGATGGGCGCCGTGCGAGCGGCGATGCACGTCGACGCGGAACGCCCCTGAGATGTCCTATCGGGTCCGCACAGAGAACTTCGACGGTCCCTTCGACCTGCTGCTCCAGCTTGTGGCCAAGCAGAAGCTGGCGATCGCGGATGTAACCATCTCAGAGATAGCAGACCAATACCTCGAGTACGTCGATCGCATGAAGGATCTCGATCTGGACGTGGCGAGCGACTTCCTGCTCGTGGCGGCCACACTGCTCGAGCTCAAGGCGGCGTCCCTGCTTCCCCGCGACGAGCCTGTGGAGCTGCTGGAATTCGAGGACATGTCGCCTGAAGAGGCGCGCGAGCTGCTCGTGGCCCGCCTGCTCGTGTACAAACAGATCAAGAACGCCTCTGCCGAGCTCGGCGCACGCTACGAAGGCGAGGCTCTCACCCATCCGCGGGCGGCCGGCCTGGAGGAAGCGTTCCTGCGGCTCATGCCGGACTACCTTGAAGGCGTGACTTTGCACGGTCTCGCGGTGATCTGCGCCGATCTCGTGCACAAGCGTGAGGTCTTCCTTCTCGAAGCAGACCACGTCGCCTCAGCGCCCATCAGCCTCGAGCTGCATGTCGAAGGAGTCCACCGCCTATTGCAGCGCAGTACGAGAGCCACGTTCCGGGAACTGGTGTCGCCCGGTGCACCGATCGAGGAACTCGTGGTCACCTTTCTGGCGATCTTGGAGCTGTACAAGCGCGGTGTGGTGCGGCTGGAGCAAGATGAACTGTTCGGGGAGATCGAGATCGTGGGGACGGAGTGTGGCGAGTGAACCACAAGAAGGCGCAGCTCCAAGGGGTGGTCGAGGCACTCCTGTTCGTCTCGGACGAGCCGGTGGGCGCCTCGAGGCTGGCGAAGGTGATAGATGTGAGCCAAGCCAGCGTCGAGGCTACGCTACACGCGCTTGCGGAGGAGTATGCAACGGCGGACCGCGGGTTTCAGCTGCGCGAGGTGGCGGGCGGCTGGCGACTGTACACGCACCCTGCTTATCATCAGCAGGTGGAGGAGTACGTGCTCTCCTGGGACACGAGGCGCCTGTCCCAGGCCGCGCTCGAGGCACTTGCGGTCATAGCCTACCACCAGCCTGTGTCGCGGCAGGGCGTGAACGCCGTCCGCGGCGTCAACAGCGAGGCGGTCATCAGCTCCCTCATCGAGAAGGGGCTCGTGCGCGAGGCCGGTCGGGACAAGAACGCGGGCAATGCCATCCTGTACGGCACTACGCGCGCCTTCCTCGAGCGGTTCGGGCTCAAGGATCTCGGCGAGCTTCCGCCACTGGAGGAGTTCGCGCCCGACCCTGACACCGAGCGCGCCATACGTGAGCGCCTGAACGCGCTTGACGGCAGCGTGCTGAACCTCGACGAGGATCGCGAAGGAGAGGACGAGCTCGAAGGTGACGACGGGAGCGACTGAGCCCTCGGATGCATCCGAGGAGGAACCGGGTCGCGCCGCGACCCCTGAACGGTTGCAGAAGTTCCTCTCCCGAGCGGGAGCGGCATCACGCCGGGGCGCCGAGGGGATGATCCTTGCGGGCCGTGTACGGGTGAACGGCGTCGTCGTCACCACGCTGGGCGAGAAAGTGGTGGCCGGGCGTGACGAGGTGGCCGTGGACGGGACGGTAGTGGCCCCGCCATCGGAGCTGTGGTACCTGCTGCTCAACAAGCCAGCAGGTGTCGTGACCACCCTCCATGACCCTCAGGGAAGACCGACAGTGGCGCGGTACGTCCCGAAGGATGCGCCACGCCTCTTTCCGGTGGGCAGGCTCGATCACGCGACAACGGGCCTCTTGTTACTCACCAACGATGGCGAGTTTGACCACATGATGATGCATCCGAGCCACCATGTGCCGAAGATCTACCACGCCGAGGTGGATGGGATTCCGGATGCCGAGGATATCCGGCGCCTTCGTGAGGGGGTCGACCTCGACGACGGCCGCACAGCCCCCGCCGAGGCCGCCGTGGTGGAGCGCCGGCATGACGGGTCTGTCGTGGAGATCATCCTGCGAGAGGGTCGTAAGCGGCAGGTTCGCCGCATGCTTTCGGCAGTGGGGCATCCCGTCCGCACCCTCTCCCGCATCGCCTATGGGACCGTGACGATAGGCCGACTCCCGGAAGGCTCGGTACGCGCGCTGCGCGACGGCGAGGTAAACGCGCTGCGGCGCGCGGCACAGGGAGGCACGTGATGCTGGCGGTCCTCACCGGTCCTGTCCGCAGCGGTAAGTCGTCCGCGGGTCTGGCTCTTGCGCGTGCGACCGGGTTGCCGCTCGTTGTGGCGGTCGCCGGCAGCGAAGAAGACGAGGAGATGCGCAGAAGGATACAGCGCCATCGAAACGATCGCCCGGCCGGTGCTGCGGTGGTCGACGCCTCGCTGGCTGACTGGCGCTCGGAAGTGCCGGAGGACGCATGTCTGCTGGTGGACTGCCTCGGTAGCATGATCGGCGGCCATCTGTGGCGGCTAGTGCCCGACTACGCAGAGGTCGTGGGAGTTGATGTCGAGCGCGCAGCGCAGCGGCACTGCGACGAGATCGTAGGATGGGTGGTCGCGCGCGAGGCGCCAACCGTCGTGGTGACCAATGAGGTCGGCTGGGGCGTGGTGCCGCCGACACCGTTGGGGAGGCTGTTCCGCGACGTCATGGGACGCGCCAACCGGGCGCTCGTGGAGGCAGCTGACGTGGCATGGCTTGTGGTGGCCGGGACGTGCGTGGACATCAAGGAACTCAACCGGGAGGTAACGTGGCCGAGCAGGTAGGGGCGGGACCGTTCGAGCAGGAGATGAGCCGATTCGTGAGCTCGGTGAGTCCGATCGATCGGGCATGGGCCGAGCGTGCATGGTCCCGGCTGGATTCGCTTACCAAGCCCCCGCGCAGCCTCGGCCGGCTCGAAGAGATGGTGGTGCGACTCGCCGCCATCCAGCGCACGGACCGGCCCGCCGCCGATCCTGCCGCCATAGTGCTGATGGCGGGCGATCACGGCGTCGCCGCCGAAGGGGTCTCCGCATGGCCGAGCGAGGTCACCGCTCAGATGGTGGCGAACTTCGTTGCGCGCGGCGCTGCGATCAATCAGCTCGCCGAGCATGCGGGAGCGCGTCTGGTTCTGGTCGATGTCGGAGTCGCCTCGGAGACGGACATGCTTCCGGGCGTGGTGCAGGCCAAGGTACGCCGGGGTACCCGGAACCTCTCCCGCGAGCCAGCCATGAGCCGCGAGGAAGCGGCCGAAGCGTTTTGCGTGGGAGCGCGCCTTGCGGCAGAACTCGCAGCCGAGGGCGTCAAGGTGATCGGTACCGGAGAGATGGGCATCGGGAACAGCACCGCCGCCGCCGCGCTCGTGGCCGGCTACAGCGGAGTTCCGGTGAGCCGGGTGACGGGTCGCGGGACGGGCGTGGATGACGCTGCCTTTGCGCGAAAGAAGCAGGCGATCGACCGTGCGCTGCGCCTGCATCGTCCCGAGCCGGGCGACCCTCTTCGTGTCCTGGCGAACCTCGGCGGGTTCGAGATCGCCGGTCTTGCGGGAGTTTTCGCGGGTGGTGCTGCGGCAGGCATCGCGGTCGTCTCGGACGGCTTCATCTCAGCCGCCGCCGCCCTCGCCGCAACACGCATCTGCCCCTCGTGCGCCGAGTACATCCTCCCATCCCATCTATCCCAGGAGCCTGGGCACCGCGTAGCGCTCGTAGCTCTCGACCTCGAACCCTTCTTCGACCTCGAGATGCGCCTCGGAGAGGGTACAGGCGCCGCGCTCGGGATTAGCGTGCTCTCGGCCGGATGCGCGGTGATGAGCGGGATGGCGACGTTCGGACAGGCCGGCGTGAGCGAGCGCGATCAGACGTGAGTGTGCCATCCGGAATCGCCTCGGCAGTCAGGCTTCTCACCGTGGTGCCGGCGGGTCGTGCCGATGAGAGCGACCCGGTGCCGTACTTCACGCTCGTGGGGTGGCTGTACGTGGCCTCAGGAGCGGTGGTCGCCGCGGCAGCTGTTGCCGCGGGCCTGGCACACGGCACCGGCGCGCTTCTGGCCGCGGCGGTCATTGTCGCCTCATGGGGGATTCTCTCCGGGTTCATCCACTGGGATGGTCTTGCCGACACCGCCGACGGGTTCGGTGTGCACGGCGGTGCGGTGCGCCGGCTTGCGGTCATGCGCGACAGCAGCATCGGCGCATTCGGGGTGGTGGCCATCGTCATGGTGGCGCTCGTGCAGGTCGCGGCCCTTGCTGTCGTGATGGACCGGGCCGTGTGGTGGGCCCTCGGCGCGCCGGTGGCCGGAAGGTGGGCCGCGGGGGTCGCGCTGTGGTATCGGAGGCCCGCCCGGTCCGATGGGCTGGCGGCGCACCACGCACGGCGCCCGGTACCAGCGGCGGTCCTCGTGCTCGCCTTGCCGGTCCTGCCGCTCTTGTGCGTGCCGTACCCTGCCTCGGCGGGTC
>JAJZRZ010000117.1 GCA_021850085.1 Actinomycetes bacterium
TCGAAACGGCGGCGCTCGCCGGTAACGAGGGCGAGGACCGCGTCGGGGAGGTCGGAGGGGATGCCGAGGGTGCGGCGGGTGTCATTGCCGCTTCCCGTCGGGATCAGACCGAGTGCGGGCCGGTCGCCCTCGGGCCTGCGCATGATGCCGTTCAGCACCTCGTGAAGGGTGCCATCGCCGCCCACCGCCACCACCACGTCGTAGCCGTCGGCTTTCTCCGCGAGCTCGACAGCGTCATTCATGCCGGTGGTCACGGCAGTCTGGTGGGGTACCGACTGGAGGAGGCGTTCGATGACGGGCACCAGGGTTTCTGTGACACCGTGGTTGGCAGCCGGGTTCACTATCAGAAGCATGGTGGCGAGGCTCATGGGCGTCACCTGTCGCGAGGAGGCGTTGTCGGCAAGGATAGCGCACCAGTGTCGGACAGCGTCGCCTGGAAACGCGGTCGCGCCTGTGCTAATGTTCACGGGCGCACCCGCCCTCTTAGCTCAGGGGATAGAGCGTCTGCCTCCGGAGCAGAAGGTCGCAGGTTCGAATCCTGCAGAGGGCGCCAACGAAAAAGTACGGAGAGGCCGATCGCGAAGCTCGCGGTCGGCCTCTCCTTGTGTCGCGTCGACCGGTCTAGTGCTCCTCTGCCTTCTCCTTCTGGTACGCCTCCACGAGCTTCTTCTGGATGTCGCCGGGCACCTGTTCGTACGACTCTATCGCGAGCGAGTACGTGCCCGTCCCGCTCGTGATCGAGCGCAGGTGCGGGGAGTAGTGCACGACTTCGGCATATGGAGCCTGCGCGCGGATCACCTGGACTCCCGGCTCGGGGGACTCCATGCCGAGGATCCGTCCGCGCAATGAGGAGATGTCGCCCATCACCGAACCGGCGTGCTCGTCGGGAACCTCGATGGAGAGCGTCGCGATCGGCTCGAGGATGACGGGGTCGGCCTTCTCCACAGCCGCCCGGAATCCGATGCGCGCCGCAGTCTTGAACGCCATCTCGTTGCTGTCCACCGAGTGCATCGAGCCGTCGTAGACGGCCACCTTGACGTCCTGAACCGGATAGCCGGCGATGGCTCCGTGGGTCATCGTGTCCTGCACACCCTTGTCGATCGCCACGATGTACGGCTTGGAGATCCTACCCCCGACGATCTCGTCCATGAACTCGTAGCCCGCTCCGGGGTTGGGCTCGACGCGCAGCCAGCAGTCGGCGAACTGTCCGCTGCCCCCCGTCTGCTTCTTGTGCCGGCCCTGGGCCTGGGCCGTCCTGCGGATGGTCTCACGGTACGGGACTCGCACGTCCACCAGTTCCGCTTCGACATGGAAGCGGTCGCGCAGCCGGTTGAGCAGGGCGTCGACAGCGGCATCGCCGTAGGAGGCGATCACCGTCTGGTGGGTCTCCTTGTCGCGATCGAGTCGAAGCGACGGCTCCTCCTCCACGATGGTCTTGAGGGCCGAACCGAGCTTGTCCTCGTCGGCCTTGGTCTTGGCGATGATGGCAACAGGGTACAGCGGCTCGGGAAGCGGCAGGGGCGCGAAGGCGACGGCACCCTTGGCCGAGAGCGTGTCGTTGGTCAGCGTGTCCTGGAGCTTCGTGAGGACGGCGATGTCACCCGCGGGCGCGCCCTCGATGTCCACGGTCTCCTTGCCCAGCATCTTGAAGACGTGCGCCACGCGCTCCTTCTTGCCGGTGCGAGCGTTGACGAGCTCGCTGCCGGGCTTGAGCGTGCCGGAGACGACCTTGACGAAGTTGATGCGGCCGACATACGGGTCGGAGAGCGTCTTGAACACGTGAACCGCCACGTCGCCTGAGACGGAGATGGGGACGTCAGCTCCGTCGATGGTCTTGAGAGGGCCGTGAGCGGTTGGTTCGGGGAAGAACGACACGATGTCGTCCATGAGGTCTTCGACGCCCTGCAAAGTGAGCGCCGAACCCACGAAGACCGGGATGAACAATGACTGTGCGATCGCTTTGTCGAGCAGAGTCTCGAGCTCCTCCTGGGAGAGGCGCTCACCCTCGAGGTACTTCTCCATCAGCGCGTCGTCCGCCTCGGCGACGAGCTCGCACAGTTTGTCGCGGGCCGCCTCGGCAGCATCCGTGAGATCCGCCGGGATGTCGAAGACCTCCTCCGTTTCCCCTTCATGGTGATACGCCTTCATGCGGATGATGTCGACGACGCCACGGAAGCCGGCCTCCGCGCCCATCGGGAGCTGCACGGCACCGACGCGGTGGCCGAACGCCGTCTCGAGCGAGGCGACGGCGGCGTCGAAGTCGGCGTGTTCCTTGTCCATGCGATTGATGAATATGGCCTTGGCGATTCCCATCTGGGAGGCGAGCCTCCACAACTTTCGGGTCTGCACCTGGGGGCCGGCCACGGCGTCGACGACGAACAGGGCCATTTCAGCGGCCTCCATCCCGGCCACGGCATCGGCTACGAAATCAGCGTAGCCGGGAGTGTCGATGATGTTGATCTTGACGCCTTTGTGCTCGATCGGCGCGAGGGCGAGGTTGAGAGTCATCCTGCGGCGGACCTCTTCGGCCTCGTAGTCGAGGTTCGAGTGGCCGTCAGCGACGCTGCCGAGGCGTTTGGTCTGTCCTGCCATGAAGAGCATCGCCTCGGCTAGAGAGGTCTTGCCAGCGTCTCCATGGCCCAGAAGGACGACGTTGCGGACCCTGTCCGTGCTTGGCGCTCCCATGAGCATCTCCTCCTCGCAACACGACGATGTGTCTTGCGGGTCGAGATGTCGGAGCGCGTATGCCGCGACAAGCGCGACGACGGTCCGACTTCGGCCCGGGCTCACGCGGTCTGCCGCCCAGGTGACGCGGGCGGCGTGATGCACACGATAGCACAGGCCGATGGGCGAGACGTGCTGAAGGAACCTGCGCTGACGCGGCGTCCGCGCATTGATAGAATGAAGCGGTCGTGCCGCTCGCGTGGTGGCAGCTCGGACCGGGACGGGGAGGCTGTGTGGAGAGGCGCGCGAAGGTCTTCGTGCTGTGCGCAGCGGTCTTTTCGATCCTGCTCGCGGGCGGGTGTTCCGTAGGCGCTCCTGCCGAGGAGCCCGACCGGAAGTACGACAGCGCGCCGCTCGGCTCAGCGGAGCCCATCGACGAGTCCGATTCATTGGAGGAGGAACAGATGCACGAGTCCGCCGTCCAGGTCAGCGGCACCGAGACTGCTGTCATGCAGACCTCGAAGGGCACGATCGTTCTTGAGTTCTACCCGGACGACGCACCGAACACGGTGGCGAGCTTCATCGAGCTGGCCGAGTCCGGGTTCTACGACGGCGTCAAGTTCCATCGCGTGATTCCCGGGTTCGTCGCGCAAGGCGGGGACCCGCTCACTCGCGACCTCACTCCCGATCAGGTGAAGGCTGGTGCTCCAGGCGTGGGCGCGGGTGGACCCGGATGGAACCAGAAGGCCGAATTCAGCTCGCGCCTCCACGAGACAGGCACGCTCGCGATGGCCCGTTCACAGCATCCCGACTCGGCCGGCTCGCAGTTCTACATCTGCCTGGCCCCGCAGCCTTCGCTCGACGGCCAGTACACCGTGTTTGGGCGAGTGGTCGAAGGAATGGACGCGGTCATGGCGATCGGGGTGGGCGACACCATAGAGTCGGTCACCATCCGGCGTTAGAAGGGGGCGAAGCCTTGGAGCACACGCATCTTGAGGCTGCCGAGGCCGCATATGCGGCCGGGGATTGGACCACTGCGGCGCGAGAGTACCTAGCGGCCGCGGGGGGGGGAGATCGAAGGTGGCGGGTACGCGTTCCATCGAGCGGGCAACGCCTTGGTGAGACTCAAGCGCTTCGATGACGCGGTTTCGGTCTATGAACGCGCTTTGCGTGACTCGGCGTACGGAGAGCTGCCTACGGTGTCGGCGAACCTGGGTACCGCCAAGGCGGCCCTCGGCGATCACGGCGAGGCTGCCGAGGCGTTCCGAATCGCTCTCGCCTCGCCAGAGTACGAGGCGCGCTACAAGGCGTTGCAGGGGTTGGGCGGTGCGTGCTATCAGCTGGGACGCATCGATGATGCAGCAGAAGCCTATCGTCAAGCGGCGCTCGACTCGGCGAACCCCGATCCCGGCAGGGCGCTCAACAACCTGGGGCTGTGCTTCATGGCCCTCGAGCGACCGGAGGACGCCGTCGAGGCCTACCGTGCCGGGGTGGACTTGGAGGGCTACAAAGGTCGGGGACGGGTGGCGGCCAACCTTGGCGTGGCCTACGCCACCCTCGGCAGGCACGAGAAGGCGATCGCGTCTTTCGAGCGAGCGAGGAACGAGTTCGGCTTCGAGCTCTCAACTTCGATGGACGCCGCGTACCGGGCGAGCCTCGAGGCCTCGGCCAGGCCCACGGAACGCGGCGATGAGCGGCCCGACCGTGGGATCGCATCCACGCCGTCCGCTGCCCCGTTCGAGACGGCCTTCCCTACGGAGTCCGAAGACGAGCAGTCGCGCTTCTTCACGATTACCGATGAGGAGATGCGGCATGTCGACCGGGAGGCGCGACGCCGCGAACGTCTGGAACGCGAACCGAAGCGGCCGCTTTGGATGACAGTGCTGATCTGGACCGCCGTTGCGGTCGCACTCGCGGGCGGCGTCTTGGCGGGCTATCTGTTCGGGTACGGCTATCCTACGCAGAAGATGACCGTGCATGGCGTGCTGGAGGCCTACGCTGACGGGGACGACGTCGCCACCTACTGGGTGGCCGTGCCTGCTACGGACGTGGGCAGAGCCATGTCCGCGCTGCCGCCACAATGGGAGTCATACATCGTCGGAGATGTTGAGCGCTCGGCACGCACATCCACCGTTGAGGTCACGGTGACCCTTGAGCGCGGGGGTGTCGTCACTTACGAGTTCTCGCTCGCGCGAGAGGGCGTGGGCTGGAAGGTGAACGGCGTCTCCACGTCGTTCAGTTCGATGAACGGCGGGGTCTGACCGTCCGAGATCTCCTCGCATGGTGCAGGGGATCGGTTGCGCGACACGAAGCTTTGTTGCAGAGTGTCACGAAGTCAGCCGACCCCAAGCGAAGGAGAATGCGTGAGCCAGCGCACCTACTGCATGATCAAGCCCGATGCGGTCGCCCGCGGTCTCGTCGGCCGCATCGTCACCCGGTTCGAAGAGGCCGGTCTCACCATCGAGCGCCTCGAGCTCGGTTTGGTCACCCCGGAACAGGCAGCAGCGAACTACGCTGAGCATCAAGAGAAGCCATTCTACGAAGGTCTCGTTGCGTACATCACGTCTGGGCCGGTCGTGAAGTTGGTCCTTTCGGGACCCGGCGCCGTCGTCGTGGTCCGCAAACTCATGGGAGTCACCAACCCGAAGGACGCCGCACCGGGGACGATCCGCGGCGACTTCGGCCTGACGCTCGACGCCAACATCGTGCATGGTTCTGATTCGCCCGAGAGCGCCGAACGCGAGATCGAGATCTTCTTCAGCTGATCACAATCCCACACGTACACTCCGCAAGTGCCGGCAGCTTCCGATCGCCCGAGAGGGGACGTGAGGAAACATGGGCTCGTACCATCTCGATGCGCGTGCATTCCCAAGTTTCATCGATGAGATGATCATGGCCACGCGCGTGGTGGCTCCGGTGGCAAAGCGTGGAGCCTTCGTCTTCGGCGATCTGGACAGCGCCGAGAAC
>JAJZRZ010000118.1 GCA_021850085.1 Actinomycetes bacterium
CAGCGATAGGTGGGGTGTTCAGGGGTTCGGCCACGATGCCTCCTCTACGCCGCTGGCGTCTTCTCGCTGCTCGTCGACAGAAGCTGCACCATCCTGGGCGTGCGTTTTACGTCGAGGATGCACTTGCGCTGCCCCACCATGAGCAGGCAGCGGCCGACCGCCTTGCGAGCCACAGCGTCGGCCTCGGCACGCGAGAGGTCGTACAGATCCACGATGTGTGCGAGCTCGCGCCCGTCGGCGCCGAAGACGACCTTCGTGCTGGCGTTGTCGAGCACAGCTCGGCCCTGCCGCTCAATCGCGGGGTCGAGGAAGTCGCTCACGTTCTGCGTGGCGACCATGAGTGCGCCGCCGTACTTGCGGATCCGCTTGGCGAAGTTCTTGATTGCCTCAAGCGTCGCTGGCGTCTTGGGGTCGATCGCCAGGTGCGCCTCGTCCATGACGACGAGAAGATGCTCGCCGGTGTCGCGGTTTGCCTGGATCTCACGCCACATGAGCTGCGTGATGAGGTGGTACTGCGCCGCGTACGTGGACGAGTCGGCCTCCTGGAGCGAGTGGGTAGAGAACACGAGCACGTCGCTCCCGAGCGTGACGTTCGTCTGTCCGTCCCACATGAGCCCCCGCGAACCCTCGGTGAGGTTCTTGAAGAACAGATCGAGCCCCGCGTACGCCTCACGCTCGCCGGCCGACGGCTCGGCCGCGGCGTGCACGCGCGAGGCGATCTGGGTGCGCAGGTCCGAAAGCGTCGGCCAGGCCGTCATGTGACCCACGCTCGTGAGGTCCAAAGTCAGTCCGTGAGCCCGATACAGCTCACGGACCTCGATCTCGAGGATCTCGCGCGCAGTGTAGTCGTCCGGCAGTTGCAGAGCGAAGAAGGTCTTGAGGAACTCAAGGTGCCGTGCCACGGGATTGAAGCGGCCGGTATCGGCCTCTTCCTCGTCGTCGGCCACCGCCTCTGTGGCCCAGACCTCGAGCGGGTTGATGACTGTCGCGCCGCTGTTGCCTGCGTCGATCCACTGGCCGTCGATCCGGGCCGACAGCGCCCGGTACTCATCCTCTGGGTCGATGATGATGACCTTTGTGCCGGCCATGTGCTCCATGAGGATGTCGAGCTTCATGAACGTCGACTTGCCGCCGCCAGCGTTGCCGAGCACCACCATGTTCGCGTTGGAGCGATCGGCGAAACCCGACGAACCGAACCGCCAGCGGTCGATCACGACGACTCCGCCGGTGGTGTCGAGCCCGTAGACCTTGCCGTAGCCGTCGTTGATGCCCGCCGCCGAGAACGGCGCGGCTGCGGCCAGTGTGCTCGACGGCATCGGCATCGCGTAGAGCTCGTGAAGCCGCGCGGAGCGATAGCCGTAGGGGCTTGAGTGCAGCATCGCGTCCTTGGTCATGAACCACGGGCGCTGGGCGATGATCTGGTTCGCCGCGAGCCGGCCCTGCACCTCTTTGACGCGCGATGTCAGCGCCTCGGCGTTCTCGGCGGTCACGATGAAGGACACGACCGCGTCGAACATCGCCTGGTTCTCCGAACCGGACAGCCGCAGGAGCTCCGCTGCCTGGTCCCGCTTCGCCGAGGCCTGCATGCGCTCGTACGCGCCCTTGTTCTTGCTCTCGGCCTGGAAGCTCCAGCCCGAGAGTGAGTCCGAGACGATGCGGTTGAACTCTGCGGCGCTTCGGCGCACCGCATCGATGTGCACGGTCACGCCGGGCAGGCGGATGCGTGAGAGCCACTCGGCCGGCAGCCGGGCCGGATACTTCGTGACCACGAGGACGGCCATGTACTGGTCGCCAAACCGGCACGCGTTCTTGTCCGAGAACTCGGCCACCACAGGCGCGATGAGCTCCTGCAGGCGTGTGTTCGGCAGGATCTGCGTGACCTGCTCGGTCAGTTCGTTCTTGTTGCGGGGCATGAGCTTCCGCCCTTCAGTCAGATGCCGACGAGCGGCGCGATGTTGAGTGACGGGTCGTCGGAGGGCAGTGTGACGGCAGGGGAGGGCAGACTGAATCGCACGAACGTGTTGATCACGTCGGCCGCGCTCATCCAGCTTGCGGAGATCCCGCGCGTGCCGAGCGTGGCGATGAAGTTGCGGACCTCCGTGAAGAGGTCGTTTCGCTGCGCTTCGGTCGCCGCCGGGGGCGTCGTGAGGAGGAAGAAGAAGTCCCGCTCGGCTGCGTTGCCCGTGCTCATCAGGTCGGCCACGAACTCGATCTGGTCGGCGATGAGCGTGCGCCGACCGCTCGTGGTGGCCCGCTCCATGAGGCTGCGCAGGTGGTTCATCTGCTCTTCGAGGTCGGCCGCACGAGGGCCGATGTAGATCCGCACGCCCACGGTGAGCGAGTTGTACGCCGCCTGGAAGGCGTCGAAGTTCGCCGCCACACCGCCAGCGTCCTTGAGCGTCATGTCCTGCGGCTGCACCCGCAGATGCACGGCGTAGGTGCCGTCGGTGAGCAGCGTGTAGTCACCGGCGGGTGACCTGAGCACGTCAGAGACGGGGATCAGATCCGCCATCGTGTCGGCCGGTGACGTCTTAGGCTTGAGCATCGGTGATTCCGCCCTTCTCGATCCTGAGGTAGTAGCGCTTGGGCTCGCGGACCCAGCGAAGTGAGTTCTTGAGGAAGTCGGCCACCGTCACGTCGGCCACCGAATCGGTCACCAGCCCCCAGCCGGTCATGATCCAGAGTCCCGCCGCGAGCAGTCCGACGAACACGACCCGTGTGGTAATCGCAGCGACGATCGCGGCGAGAGGGGCGGTGCCGAGCACGTAGTACATGTAGACCTGGTTGTGCCTCGGCACGTTGGGTGTGAGCACCTGCTTGCCGAGCGCCACGCGCGACGGGGCCAGATAGCCCTCTCGCTGTTCTTCTTCTGCTGTCGCCATGCTGGGAGCCTCCTATCGGAACAACTGAGCGATCGCGGCAAGAATGCCGCCTGATAACACGAGAGAGATCAGGGCTGCGGCCATGACCGGCCGTGCGATCGTCCAGAGACTCGGCCGCGTCTCGCCGGGGGTAAGGACCGCCTTGATCGCCGAGATGCCGGCGCGCGCGATCGCCGAGACGCTGACCACGCCGAGGAACACCGCCGACCAACCGAGTACTGTGTTCGCTGCTGTCTGCTGGGCCACAGCTACCCCGCCCTCGCGACCGCAAGGCGAGCGAACTCGAACGTCGCCATGCGCGCCATCGAGCCCACACCCGTCGGCGTGGCCTGGTGCGTCATCTGCGCGACGAATGCCGGCAGTGCAATCGTGCACGCCATCAGTCCCATCGTCGCGACGAACTCATGAATCGGGTCCGTCCCGAACCCGGAGATATTGAGTCCGGTCACCAGGCCGATGATTGTGAGGTTCAGGAGGTAGAGCTGCAGCGCCTGCGTGAACGCCAGCGTCAGGAGTTGTCGAGTCCACGCCGCGAACAGAGAGCGGTCGGGCGAGGCGAAGTTCAGCGCCAGCACCGGTCCGATGAACACCATGATCGCGAGCTCCACCGAGCGCTTCGTGACCTGGAAGAAGATCACGATGAGCCCGATTCCGAGGAAGAGCATCACCACGGCCAGAAGGAGCTGGCCCGTCGGGTTGTTCGCGGTCAGGCCGATCGTCACGAGACGCTTCATCACCTCGGCCGCCTGCAGTTGGCTCGAGACCGCTCCCGCAGCCGAGTTGGTCAGCACGTCGCTCGTGAGCTTGTTGCCGACATCGACGGCGAGCGAGACTGCGAGCGGGATCGACCAGATGAGCGCGGCCGCCCCGGCGGCGCGGATGAGCACCGAGTCGAGCGGATCGCTGTCCTCCCCGGAGAGCTGCAGGATGTAGCGCGAGTAGACGTCGAGCCCGACCTTCAGACCCAGCACGGCCGTGGCGAACACCTGCACCGTGGTCATGGCGTTCACGACGGGAGCCCAGTGGATCAGCGCGTCTGATAGCGTACCGACACTGATGAGCACCTTGGCGATCATGTCGAAGCCGCCGCTGAACACGCCGACGAGCCAGCCATTCCACCAGGCAGTGATGGTGTCCATGAGGGCTTCTAGCCGAACTGCGTGATGAGGAACGGCACGAGCCACGGCAGCACGGCGAATGCGATGCACAGGGCGAGCAGGCCCCAGAACTGCTGCCAACGCTGCCGCCGCATGTGCTCGTCTTGCGTGAGCACAGCCATGGTGATGAGCACGCCGCCGCCGATGACCGCGATCGTGGCGAAGACCAGCGTCACGCCGGTCTGTACCTGTTTGGCGAGCGTGTCGACCTTGGCGAAGAACCCGGTAATGTCAGTCACGGCCAGCGCGACCGTGGGCGTCGCCGCAGCTAGCGCGAACGTCGCGGCCACCAGCGCAGTGCGACCCTTCTGGTGCAGTCCGGTCATAGCTCCACTCTCCTCTGTCGAGTCCCTCATCTGTCTGCGCCCACGCGCTCGGCGGGCGTCCTTGTCGGTCCCGATCGTTCTTGGCCGATGAGCTTGAGTCCTTTGGGCAGGAGCTCCTCACCGCGCCAGATCGGTGGCAGGTCAATCACGTGGACGTCGCGCGCAGCCTGACGCGCGGCCCGCACGTGGCTCGCGTGCTTGGGGTCACCGAGGCCGAACGCCTTGTCGACTGAGAGCAGCGAGAGATCCGGCACCGGGAAGAGGGCCGCGTTCATCCCGCGGCGTACCACGAGTGCGCCGTCCACTTCTGGGGAGAGGCGCGCGATCTCGTCGGGCATGAGGACGGGGCGCGACGTGAGCTTGTCGGAGCGCGAAGTCGTGCGGGTGGCCCCCACAAGCCCCCCGCCGTTGCGCTGGGAGGACCCGCCATCGCGCACCATGATGGTCTTGGTGCCGGTCAGGTCGCTCATGGTCCGATGCGTCTTGCCCGACGCGCTGGCGAGGTAGACGATCGCCGAGCAGTTGCCGCCGATGAGCGAGGCCGCTTCTACGCGTCCCTCGGCATACCGCTCGAGCTGCTCGATGCTCTGCACCACCATGAGGATTCGGATTCCGCGGCTCCGAGCCATCGTGAGCATGGAGACGAACTCCGGGATCTTAGGGATGTTGCCGAACTCCTCGAACAGGATGTTGACCGGCACCGGGAGTCGTCCGCCGTGGGCGTTGGCGGCCTTCACGAGCGCCTGGTAGAGCTGCCGCACGTAGATCGTGACCATGACGTTGTAGGCATCGCGCTCATCCGGCGTGATGATGAACACCGCCGACTTGCGCAGCCCGACGTCCGCCAGGTTGTGCTCGGAGCGCGCGGTGAGCGCGGCCATGTTGCGGTTGCTGAAGATCTTCATCGCGTTGGCGGCAGTGGTGTACATGCTCGACGCCGTGTTGCCGGTGGCGAGGCTCGCGGCGAGGTAGGCGACCTTGGCCGGGTGCCGATCGTCCAGACCCTCGATCATCTCCTTGAGTGGATAGATCGTCTCTTGCCGGATGCTGTCGGCGCGCACTGCATTTCGCTCCTTGCCATACGTTCCGAGTGTCCGGTAGACGTTGAACATGTTGCGCGAGAGCGGGTCGGCGCCTTTGGGTTCACTGGCGATCAGGAGCGCCGTGGCCGCGATGATCGCCTCGGCGCTGGCGTTCCAGAACGCCTCGTTGC
>JAJZRZ010000119.1 GCA_021850085.1 Actinomycetes bacterium
CGGCCGGTTCAGCGTCTATCAAGACCTGCGTCACAAGCTGGTCGAGATGGGCGTGCCGGGCACGGAGATCGCCTTCATCCACGACTACGAGAGCGATGCCGCCAGGGCGCAACTCTTCAAGGCGGTGCGTGAGGGGCGGAGCCGGGTGCTGCTCGGGAGCACCGGGAAGATGGGTGTCGGGACCAACGTGCAAACACGTCTCGTCGCGCTGCATCATCTGGACGCCCCGTGGCGGCCGGCTGATATCGAACAGCGTGAAGGGCGCATCGAGCGTCAGGGCAATCTCAACGCTGAGGTCACCCTGTACCGGTACGTTACCGAAGGAAGCTTCGATACGTACCTGTGGCAGACGCTCGAGACTAAAGCGAAGTTCATCGCCCAGGTCATGCACGGGGATACCGGGCTGCGCAGTGCCGAGGAGGTCGAGCTCGCCGCGCTCTCCTACGCCGAGGTGAAAGCCTTGGCGTCGGGGAACCCGATGGTACTCGAGAAGGCCGGTGTCGATGCGGAACTCGCGAAGCTCTCGGTGCTGAAGTCCCAATGGGATCAGCAGCAGTGGGCCAACCGCAAGGAAATCGCATCGCTGCCGGGGAAGATCACCTGGAAGGAGGAGCGGATCGAGGCGTACGGCGCCGACATCGCCTCCCGGGTGGACACCTCCGGGACGCGCTTCTCGATCGAGATCGAGGGGGTTGCGTACACCGATCGGGAACTCGCCTGCAAGGCGCTCAACAAGGCCATCCGCGGGATGCGCTTGCGAGAGGTTCGCCCGCTCGGGCGCTTCGGGGGCTTTGCGCTCTCGGTGCACTGCGGGGATCGGCGGGCCGACGGCAAGGAGCTGGTTCTCACCGGGCAGATCGAACACCGGGCTTTTGCGGCCACGGCGGGCGATCGGCTCATTGAGCAGCTGGAGTTCACTCTCTCTGGGCTGGAGCAGGCGCGCGAACGGATGCGCAAGCACCTGGCCGAGGACAAGCAGCGTCTCGTTGACCTTCGGGTCGAGATCGGCAAGTCCTTCACCCAGACCGAGCGACTCGAGTGGCTGCGGACTCGTCAGCGAGAGATCGAGCAGGCGCTCGATGTCAGCAACGGGGATGCGGGAGCAACGGATGGCACGGAGCTGTCTGAGGCTGCGTGAGTGGCGTTGATCGATTGGACCCCGGGGGCAATGCCCCGGGGTTTTTTATTGCGGCGCTGGGCTAGCTACAGAAAGCCAGGACACTAGAATGAGGATGATGCAGAGATGATCAACCGGATGTACCGGCGGATAAAAGCCACACTGCGCCTGATGCGCAACGCGCGTGCGATGTACGAGGCGCTGCGCGAGATCAAGGCCTACGATCGCGGCGAGCTCACCATTCCGGAGCGCGCACCGGACGGGGGCGACTACAACGCGGTCATCGCGATCGCGCTCGGCACTCTCGATAAGGTCGAGCAGGCCCGTGTCCCGTGGAACCGGGTCGACCCAATGTTCGAGCAGGAAAGCCCTCTCGCCATGGCACTCTCGGGTGGAACCCGTGAGGGCCTGGACGGGAGCCCGCTGGACGTGGGTGCGCAAGGGAGGGCGCAGCGATGAGCGGGGGGCGGCGCATTCGAACCTGGACGGTTCATTTCGGGCCGCTGAAGAACGTCTACTACACCTGGTATCACGCCGAGCAGTGGAAACGTGCTGACCCGCAACGGGACCGCCTGTTACGTGACGGAAGGCTATGAGTGGGTCTGGCGCTGAAGGCGTGAACGACTCAAGTGGCGTCGACCTGGGGCCCGCGCACCCTGAGGTGCTCGCGTTCGCAAGAGGGCTCTCGAGCGCTGTCGGGCGTGATGAGGCACCAGCGGAGGGCGGCTTCGACATGAGCGCCGGGCTGTACGGCACGCATGTGTCGCTCTGGCTGCGCCAGCGGGCCACGGAGGCATTCACCGCGAGGCTTCGCCAGGAGCGGTTGCTCAGGGCCGCCCAGGCGGCGCTGCGCTACCTGCACACGCGCGACCAGGCGGCCGATGTCGTGTGCCAGCAGCTCGAACGGGCGATCGCGGAGTGCGCGGCTGAGGAGCCCAGTGACTCGGAAGTGCAGCCGCCTGGCTCGGCATTGCTGTGACGAGAATTCGGCTGATGACTCGCCCTCCTGCGTATAGCAGGAGGGCTTTTTCGGCCCCCCATTTGCTAGAGACCGGTAGGCTATTAACGCGGAGTGCCCGGACATGTTCAAGCGAGGAGATGTGATCCTCGCGCCATGCCGCGGGGATGATGGATATGAGCTGCGACCGCACTGGATGGTGGTCCTACATGTGGATCCAGAGGACGGAGCGATCTATGCTGTATTCACGACATCGACGAAGGAGGGGTTGAGCGGCGGGCAGTACTCTTTCACGGAAGCGGAGCGGGTTTTGGCGGGTTTTCAAAAGCCAAGCCGCTTTGTTCCAGAGCGGGTCTGGAAGTTCGCCCCTGGAGTGCATCACCTGATTCAGCGGCCAGCGACGGCCGGACGGGTGTCGAGCCTTACGCTCGATCGCATCGCCTCAGCTGTATACAAGCGGCGTCCTGTCTTTCAGGAATACAAGTTAGCTCAATAAAGCGCCCGCACGAGCGGGCGCTTTTTATCTTGTCAAAAGCACGCATTGCGTGTATCATTTGTAATAGATGGAGAGCTGAGAAGTGCAGGAGAGAATGTCTCATGCGTAAGGTTGAAGGCGCTTTCGATACGAAGATCGTTGACTCGCTCCCTGGGCGAAAGCTCGACACCGCGAACGGCAGGCCGCTCGTCGTGGTCGGCTTGCGTGAACCCGAGGGCGAGCTCGTCCTCTCGATCATGGAAGGGAAGACGACGAAGCGATGGTGTAGTCCTGCTGCGAGGCTGATTCGTCAAACCCGCATCGCGCGGGGCCTCACCCAGAAGGAAGCGGGCGCGGCGTGCATGTCCGCTCTTCGCTCCTGGCAGGATTGGGAGTACGGCAAGCGCCGCATGCACCCTGCCATCTGGCAAGTGTTTCTCCATGCCACGGCGTCGAAAAAAGCTGCGGATTGCGAACCGGCCGACTCGAAGCGATCAAAGTCCTCCGCGCAACGGGTCCGGACGTCTCGGACCCACCAAAGCGTCCGGGCGTAGCCCCGGCCTCCGACGGCATTCCCGCACCAGTTTTATCCCGACACGCCGTAAGACTCCGGCGTTCAGGCCGGAGATATAAGGCGTCTGGTGTTTCCGAACCGTCTTCGGATTCTTCATCTGAGCCCGCGTGGCGTTGCCGATAGACTGACTCCATGGCGCGGACGAAACGCAATCCCTGCCCTGAGGACGAGTGCGAGCGCACCTTGCGGGTGCGCGTGCGGGACAAGCACATCCCCTGGCTTCGAGCGCGCGCTCGCGATGTGAACTTCGTCTGGAACTACGACCAGGAGGTCTCTCTCAAGGTCCTCGCGCGCGAGGGCCGCTTTCTCTCCCCGGAAGACCTGCACGAGTTCACCGCCGGCGCCACGAAGGCGGGCCTGGAGCTCCACTCTCAGACCGTGCAGGCGGTGAACGAGGAGTACGTGCGGCGGCGGATTCAGTTCCGCGCCCGCCGTTTGCGCTGGCGGGTCTCTGACCGTCAGCGCTCGAACTACAGCCTCGGCTGGGTCCCCTTCAAGGCGGTCGCGCTCCAGTGCCGCTCGAAGGGCGTCGTGCGATTCATGGGCCAGCACATCGGCTTCTGGGACAGCTACGACTTGTCTCAGTACCACATCCGCGCCGGATGCTTCTCCGAGGACGCCCGCGGCCGCTGGTATCTCAATGCGGTAGTGCGCGTGAAACGGGCCGAGAAGCCCGCTCCCGCGCCCACGCAGGACGTCGGGATCGACCTGGGTCTCAAGGACCTGCTCGCCACCTCGGACGGCATCAAGGTCGAAGCGCCGCGATTCTATCGGGATCTCGAGGGTCAACTCGCCTCCGCGCAGCGGGCGGGAAAGCGTGATCGTGTGCGGGCGATTCACGCCAGGATAAAACATCGCAGGGCCGATCACCTGCACAAGCTCTCCCGCGCCCTGGTCCGTGACCACGACGCGATTTTCGTCGGTAACGTGAATGCCTCCGCTCTGGCGAAGACCCGGCTCGGAAAGTCGGTTCTCGATGCCGGGTGGAGCGCATTCAGAACACAGCTCCGGTACAAGTGCCATCAGGCAAGAGTCGTGTTCGAAGAAGTCGACGAAGCGGGAACCACCCAGACCTGTAGCCGGTGTAACAGCCGGACAGGCCCCCAAGGCCTGGAAGGTCTCGGAATAAGAGAATGGACGTGTATGGAATGCGGCGCGGTCCACGACCGAGACGTGAACTCCGCACGGCTCATCCTCGCGGCGGGACGTCGCCGTCTTGCAGAAGGAATCCTCGCCCTTCCCGCGAAAGCGGCGGCCGAAGAGGCCGAGGGCGAGGAGGACGTCAATTCCGTCCCGCCCGCTCCCTATAGTCTCTCAGGTCAATACGCAGCAGCCGCTGCAAGGGGACGAGATGAGAGACGACGGTAAAGAGATCGGCTTCCGTAGCGCAATAGGTGCGCCGTGAGCCGCAGCGAGTGGGAGCAGGGGACCTTTCGCATCCCCGCGAACCAATGGATGAAGGTCAAGAGCGCGCTGAGGCTCGCCTACAACCGGGGCCTCGAGGGCGACTTCGTGCTTGCCGAGCAGGTGATCGCAAAGGTGAAGGCTGACTACAAAGGCCGGCGCAACGTCAACTGGCGCGCCGTGTTCACCCAGGAGATCGACGCGGAGGATCCGCGCTCGCATGGCGGTGGGGGATTCAAGCCCAAGCATCGCTTCGCAGTGCTCTCCACGGCGGCGATCATCGCCAAGGTCTGCTCGGCGCTCGTGGACGGTCGCGGCAAGCTCCGGTCGTTGAAGAAAAAGGACTTCCCGCCGGCGACCAACAAGACGATGGTGTTCGATGCCGACGTCGGCACGATCTCCCTGCACGATCAGGACCGCACTGTGGTCTGGGACGTGCCGGAGGGTACTTGGGCGTGCGATCATGCTCGCTCGAGCTACATGGCGCGCGAGTTCTTTCGACTGCTCTACCACACGTTCTGGACGCGGGGGACTGGGGGATTCATCGTCGGTAACGACGAGAACAATCGCGAGAATGCGCCGGCGGAGGTCGGCGAGAGCGGCAACCTGCTGAAGGTGCCCTACTACGGACCGGTCGGAAAGAAGGAAGCCGAGTCTCGAGGGCAGCGCAGGCCGCGCTGATGGAGCTGCCATGACAGTGCGAATAGTGCTCACCGAGGCGCAGATCCAGGCGCTTCAGTACACGGATGCGTCGGAGCGCAGTTCGACCGAGTCGGACCTGGCGCTCGCGGCGGCACTTTCAGCCGAAGCGGGCAAGCTCGTGTTCGAACCGCGCGACGCGGGAGTAATCCGTCGCGCGATCGAGGCGTTGGACGCAGTCGGGGCGATGGAAGAGGGGTTCGACCCGGAGTACTCGGAAGAGTGGCGCCGGCACTGCGAGACGCTTGCTGAACTCGCCACGAGAGTCCGACCGTATGAAAGGCCGCGCGCGCATGCGCGTGGCAACGACGGATTCTCGCTCTGAGCCACAACTGACACCAGATCGGA
>JAJZRZ010000120.1 GCA_021850085.1 Actinomycetes bacterium
CCGATCTCCATTCCGCCTCCCCGTGTCGCCCTTCCCGTGAGACTACCCGTTTCTCCAGCAGCTGGAGCGCGTACCTCTAACGTTCGAGCGTCATCGGCGTGCTCTGCTCAAGCAGGCCCGAGTTGATGACCTGTCGCAGCGTCTCCGTGGGGATCGTGGTCTTCCAGTTGCCGGTGAGCTGGGCCGTGCCGACGATGGCGAACCACAGTGCGACCACGAGCAGCGGCCACGCCCACGCCTTCACGCGAACTCGGCCGAGCACGCGGGCTTCGAGGCAACCCTCCACGGGGCACGCCTTAACGCAGTCCATGCATCCATCGCACTCGGCGGCGCGCACGGCCGTCGCGCGCTGGACGTCCACGCGAGCGTGGCAGGCCTCGTTGCACCGGGAGCAATCGATGCACGTGCTCGCGTCACGTGTGACCGCGCACGGCGACGCGATGCCGAGCAGCGAGTAGAGCGCTCCGAGCGGGCAGAGGTACCGGCACCACACAGGACCTAGCATCATCGAGACGACGAAGGCGAGCAGCAGCACGGTGATGTACCGCGGGTCGCCGAACCCTTCGATGATCTTGATGTCAGCCACCCACATGTAGGGAAGCTGCCGGAAGGCCATCGACTCGGCCAGCGGTACGATCGCGAGGTAGCCGAAGAACGCGAGCCCCAGTATCAAGCGCAGGCCGCGGCCCGCGTTGTCCAGCCACCGCGGCAGCCGGACGGTGTCGCCTAGAAGCTTTCTGCCTGAAGCGGAGGCCGCCTCCCAGACCGTGCCGACCGGGCAGATCCACCCGCAGAAGCCTCGCCTGAAGATCAGCGACGTGGCGAGCGACGCGATGATGATCACCAGCCCGGCGGGAAGCAGCGTGTCCCACCCGCCACCTTTCAGCCACGCGAAGAAGCTCGTGTAGTGCCCCACGGGGAGGATCCCTGCCACCGACTCGGGCCGCGGCACGAAGGCATCGGTCCCGCGAGCCCAGCCGGCGAACTGAAGGAGTCTCGACGCGAGCCATGCGAACAGCACGAAGAACGCACCTTTGATGAACCAGCGGGACTGGACCACCCGCGCCGCGAGGCGAAAGGATTCCGGCATGTGGGACGCACCCTTCGATGTCTTCCGGTCAGATACGTGTTCACCGTTGCCGGACGGTGCGCACGGGGAAGGACACCAGCAGGGGTCATGCCGAGATCGCATGAAGCGAGGAAGTACTAGCGTGGGTCTTTTCGGTCGCGTACACTTCATATGGGCCAGAGGAGGCCCGATGGATCTGCGACACGTCGCCCGCGGGTAGCGGGCCGGGTCGCGAATGTTTTGCCCTGCGGGGCGAGAGGATGGGTTTCATGGCACAGGGTACCGTCAAGTGGTTCAATCCGGACAAGGGCTACGGCTTCATCTCTCGCGAGGATGGCGACGATTTGTTCGTCCACTTCTCCGAGATCCAGGGAGAGGGTTTCAAGACCCTCGATGAGGGCGCGGCCGTCGAGTTCGACGTCACCGCAGGCCAGAACGGCAAGATGCAGGCGAGCAACGTTCGCAAGATCTAGCTTTCCGCATACATAGCGCAACGAGAGAGCGGCCCTCAAAGGGCCGCTCTTCTACTTGGGCCAGCAGCTGTGCGTGCGGCCGGGGTGGAAGATTCCATCCAGTGGCTCCCGTGGCCCCGCCTGGCGTTTCTCGGCGCTGTCGTAGCCGCATCATGAGGTAGGCTTGAACCGGCCGACGGAAGGGGGATGGAGATGAGGCCGAGCATCACGGTGGTGGGCGGCGCGAACACCGACATCGTCGGTCTGCCGGCTTCGCGTTTCGTCTTCAGAGATTCGATTCCCGGGCGCGTGCGCGTGAGCTCGGGCGGCGTCGGCCGCAACATCGCGGAGAGCCTGGCCCGTCTCGGCGCGCACGTCCGTCTCGTGACCGCGTTCGGCGACGATCTCGAAGCCGAACGACTGGTGGCCGAGTGCGAGGAGCTAGGGATCGACACGTCCTTTTGCGTGCGCGCTGCCGGTGTCCCCGGTTCCCGGTACCTCGCGGTGATGGACGGTGCCGGAGACCTGGCGGCGGCCGTGAGCGATATGCGCGCGCTCGAGGCGCTCACGCCCGACGCCTTGGACCCCGCGGCGTTCGCCGGCGCGGATGCCGTGGTGCTGGACACCAACCTGCGGCCTTCCACCATCGCGCGCGCAGCCGACCTGGCGGGTGCGGCTCCGGTCGTCCTGGACCCGGTCTCTACCGCCAAGGCCGGCGCCGCCAGACCGATCCTCGGCAGGCTTGCCGCGCTCAAACCGAATCTGCGAGAGGCTGAGGAATTCTCGCATGCGGCAGGCGCGGTCGGCGCGGCACAGCGCCTGGTCGAGCTGGGCGTGCAGCGTGTATTCGTCACCATGGGATCCGAGGGCGTGTGGTGCGCCTCTGCCAAGGAGTCGTTCCTTCTTGCGGCCCCACCGGCGCGGGTGGTCAACGTGACCGGCGCCGGCGATGCCTTCACGGCAGGCGTCGCATGGGGCGCCGCCACGGGCATGAGCCTGCGTGAGACCTCTGAGTGGGCGGCCGGATTGTCGGCGCTCACGATCGGCAGCGAGCGCACCGTGAGCGAGCGCGTCAGCATGGGGCTGTTACGGACGGGAGAAGGGGTGGAGCCATGAGGCCGCATCTGAGGATCACCAGGGAGCTGTCCGAGGCGCTCGACGCCGGTCAGGCCGTGGTCGCGCTCGAGTCCACGATCATCTCCCACGGATTCCGGTACCCAGCCAATGTGGAGTGCGCCCGCGAGTGCGAGAGTATCGCCCGAGAGGAAGGCGTCATCCCTGCGACGATCGCAGTCATCGGCGGCCAGCTCGCGGTCGGGTTGTCCGAGCAGGAGATCGAGCGGCTGGGCAGGTCACGCGAGATCCCGAAGGCCAGCCGACGGGACCTTCCGTTGCTGATCGCGAGCGGCAGGGACGGCGCCACCACGGTCGCTGGCACCATGGCTGTCGCAGCGATGGCCGGGATCGGGGTGTTCGCCACCGGTGGCATCGGCGGCGTTCATCGCGGCGCCGAGCACTCATTCGACATCTCCGCGGACCTTGAAGAGCTCGCCCGCACGAGTCTCGCAGTGGTCTCGGCGGGCGCCAAGTCCGTCCTCGACCCGGGTCTCACCCTGGAGTACTTGGAGACGCGCGGGGTGCCGGTGCTCGGGTACCGGACGGGTGCGTTCCCCGCCTTCTACACGCGCGACAGCGGCTTCCCGGTCGACGCTCGCTTAGAGACACCGGAGGAGATCGCCTCGGTGCTGCAGGCCAAGTGGGAGGCCGGGCTCACCGGCGGTGTGCTCGTCGTCAATCCGATCGCCGAGGAGCACGCACTGCCGGCCGATGGGGTCGAGTCGGCCGTCTCTTCTGCGCTGGCCGAAGCGCGCGAGGGTGGCATCCGGGGGAAGGCGGTCACGCCTTTCTTGCTGGCACGCATCCACGAACTCACCGGCGGTGCGAGCGAGGCCGCCAACAAGGAGCTTGTGTGGTCCAACGTCCGTCTTGCCTCCCGTATCGCGCTCGCGCTCGCGTCGCGCGGAAGGCGGACCCACATCCGAGGGAGGCAACTGTGACCGGCACACCCGGCACCCCTGAGGGAAAGCGCGCGTACGACGAATCGCTTCTGGAGATGGTCAATGGAGCCGAAGCGGACTTCCTTGCCGGCAAGCGTGGCAGACACGAGAACGTCGAGGGTGCCGTGCGCATCTTCCTCGAGTTCCTCCGTGGCTTCGAGTTCCTGCAATTCGACCGTCCTGTCGTCACGGTCTTCGGGTCCGCGCGCTTCGAGGAGGGCCACCCCCATTACGAGCAGGCCCGGGCGATGGGCAGCGCGCTTGCCGAGGCCGGTTTCTGCGTGATGACGGGCGGTGGTCCCGGGATCATGGAGGCCGCCAACAGGGGCTGTCAGGAGGCGGGAGGCCTCTCCATCGGCGTCAACATCCAGCTGCCGCGCGAGCAGCAGCCCAACCCGTACGTGGACCGCTACATGATCTTCGAGCACTTCTTCGTCCGCAAAGTGATGATGGTGAAGTATTCGTGCGCATTCGTCGTCTGCCCCGGCGGCTTCGGGACGTTCGATGAGATCTTCGAGACGTTGACCCTCATGCAGACGAACAAGATCGAGGACTTCCCGATCGTGACTCTGGGCACAGCGTACTGGCAGCCGATGCTCGAGTTCTTCAATGCCAAGATGCTCTCCGAGGGCATGATCTCAGCCACGGACGTCGACCTGATCCACATCACCGATGACATCGACGAGGCGATCGCCCACATCACCGCGCACCCCCACGGTTGCCGGAGGACCTTCGAGTTGGATGCGACGGGAGGGGAGCGGGAACCTAGCGGCGCTTGAGGTAGCGCGCCACCGCCATCGCCGCCCTCGCCCCCTCCCCGGCCGCGATGATAATCTGCTTGCCCGGCGTGTCCGTGACGTCCCCTGCGGCGTAGATCCCCATGACGTTGGTTGCGCCGGTGTTGTCGATCACGATCTCGCCCTTTTCGTTCAGTTCCACCAGGCCGGCTGTGTATTCCGATGCGGCGATCGCTCCCGTTTCTATGAAGATGCCGCCCGCGGCAACGAGCTCCTCGGCTCCTGTCCCCGGGTCCCTCACCCGCACGCCGGTCACCCGTTCGTCCCCGACGATCTCGGTGACTTTCACGCCCTCGCGCACCGTGATGCTGTCGGCCGAGGCGATGCCGGCGGCCATCGCCTCGGGGACTCTGAGCGGCTGCGGCGTGACGATGGTGACGCGGGCGCCGAGCGCGGCGAGCTCGAGCGCGGCGTCGGCGGCCGATTCGCCGGGTCCGGCGACCACCACGTCGGCGTCTTTGAAGAACGCCGCATCACAGGTGGCGCAGTAGGAGACGCCGCGACCCAGGTACTCCTGCTCGCCGGGCACCGATAAGCGATTGGGTGCCCTTCCCGTGGCGATCACCACGGCCCGTGCGTGCAGCCGGGTGCCTTCGCGCGTGAACACGTCGTGCCCATCGCCGGACGGTACGATGGCGTTCACGAGCTGCCCCTCGAGGCACTCCACGCCGAACTGCGCCACGTGGTCGCGGAAGTTCTGCACGAGCTCCTTGCCGGTCACCAGCCGCCAGCCGAGGTAGTTCTCCACCTCGCCGGCCCACGCCGCCTGGCCGCCCGGGCGTGCCCGCACGGTGCCGGGCAGCAGCGGCTCCAGGCCGATCTGGACTATGCGCGGCGTCACGGCCTGTGGATGGACCTGCGCATCCTTGGCCTGACCGTGGTGCAACTGTTCAAGCGCAGCGCGAACTGACGCGCGGCTCGAAGCGACCTCCTCCCGCGCGCCGCGCGACAATTGCCCCCATGTGCGGAATCTACGGTTACTTTCACCGCGACGGCAGATCGCTGCCGGCGCAAACCCTCACCGCGATGGACACCAGCCTCGTCCATCGCGGCCCGGACGACAGCGGTGCATTCACCGCACCGGGCGTGGCGATCGGCAACCGGCGGCTGTCCATCATCGACATCGCCGGAGGGCATCAGCCCTTCATCAGCGACGACGGCAAGATCGCCCTGGTGCAG
>JAJZRZ010000121.1 GCA_021850085.1 Actinomycetes bacterium
TCCGGACGCTGATGGCGCTGCGCAAAGGCAACATGGCGATCGTCGAGATAGAGCTGCCCACCGACCGGTGCGTGGTTTGCGGCAAGCAGGTGGCGGAGCTGAAGCTCCCGGTGGACTGCCTGATAGTGGCGCTGCTTCGCGGCGAAGAGACGATTCCCGTGCGCGGCGACACCGAGTTGCAGCCCGGGGACGTGGTGATCGCGTTCACGAACGTTCAGCACGAGCGCGCGCTCAAGAAGGCGCTTACGGGGGCGTAGAACATGCGTGCGGTCCAGCCGCGCGAGCGGGGGCTCGCTCGGCGAGAGAGGTGGCCTCTGTACGCCGCCGGCCTGCTGGCCGAGACGAGGTTCGTCCTTGCGCTCACGGCCGTCGCGTTTCTCATGGCGGTCGTGGCGAAGGCGGTCTTCTAGATGCTGCTGCGACCACGGCTCGAGGACCACCTGGTCATCGGAAAGTACACGGGAAAGATCATCATCGGCGTGGGCCTGCTCATGGTCGTGCCGCTTCTGACATCCGTGGTGCTTGCCGAGTGGGACACGGTGCTCGACTTCGTCATCAGTGTCGCCGCATGCCTGATCTTCGGCTTCTCGACGCAACTTTTGTGCAGGACGGAGCGCGACCTCAGTTGGTCGCACGGCATGGTGGTGGCATCGGGGTCGTGGATCGTCGCCACGGTTCTGGGGGCGCTCCCGCACTGGCTGTCAGGGCACGCGGGCAGCTATCTCGATGCGATGTTCGACGTCATGAGCGGTTACACGACAACCGGCTTGTACCTGCTCCAGGACCTCGACCACATCTCCCACGGTCTGAACATGTGGCGTCACTTGCTCACCTATGCCGGCGGGCAGGGTATCGTGGTCGTCGCGCTCACATTCCTGTTCAAGGGCGCGGCGGGCGCGTACACGGCCTATGTGGGCGAGGGCAAGGACGAGCGCCTTCTGCCCAACGTGATCCAGACGGCTCGAGCCATCTGGTTCGTGTCGCTGACGTGGCTCGCAGTGGGTACGGCGGCGCTTGCAGTCACCGGCATGGTGCTGGGCCAGGAGCCGCTGCGAGCTGTTCTGCACGGGTTGTGGGTGTTCATGGGAGCATGGTCGACAGGGGGCTTCGCTCCGCAGTCCTACAACACGCTTTACTACCACTCGCTCGGCTACGAGCTCGTGACCATAGTGATAATGATCGCAGGCTCGTTCAACTTCGCGCTCCATTGGGCTGTGTGGACGGGGAACCGCAAGGAGCTCCTGAAGAACGTGGAGACGATCTCGTTTGCGGTGACGCTGTCGTTCACGGTCCTGATCGCCACGTTCGCCCTCGCCAAGGCGGGAGTGTACCCGGACGCCATGGCACTGTTCCGCAAGGTCTTCTACCAGCTGGTGTCCGGTCATACCACCACCGGCTTCTCCAGCATCTATGTGCGGGCGTTCGTGACGCAGTGGGGTCCGATCGGGCTGATGGCCACCACGATGGCGATGGCCATCGGCGCTTCGGCATGCTCGACCGGCGGTGGCATCAAGGGGATCCGCATGGGCGTGATCTCGAAGGCACTGTTGCAGGACATCCGGCGCGCAATCTCCCCCGAGCGCGCCGTGATAACGGCCAAGATCCATCACATCAAAGATGTCGCGCTGGGCGATGGAGTGGTTAGAAGCGCCATGCTCATCACGATCGCCTACCTGTCGCTGTATGGCCTGACTGCGATCGTGGGGACGCTGCATGGCTACGACTTCCTGCAGTCGGCTTTCGAAGGTGTCTCGGCGGCTTCGAACACGGGCCTGTCCTGTGGCGTGACGTCACCTTCCATGCCATCTGTGATGAAGGTCCTCTACATCCTCGCGATGTGGCTGGGACGTCTCGAGTTCATGAGCGTCTTCGCGCTCGGCGGCCACCTCCTCTCTATGGTGAGGGGGCGCGGATGACCTCCCGATCGGCACGCGTCGCCTGCGCGCTTGCAGCCCTGTGGCTGCTGGCGCTGACCGCTGGTTGCAGGGCCGAGGGGACGCCGGAGCCCAGCCCCAACGACCCGTCGAGCGTGATGCTCATCGAGCAGCCGAAGAAGCACGACGGCACCGACGTGAAGTTCATCGGCGAGGTCATCGGCGAGGTCATGAGGCGTGGAGACATGGCTTGGCTGCACATCAACGACGATCCCTACTACCTCATGAACGTGGAGGAAGGGGCGCAGCTCGGCGGCTACAACAGCGGCATGGCGGTGTGGCTGGATGCCGAGCTCACACAGAAGATCGCCTACTACGGAGACTACAAGCACGAGGGTGATGTCGTCGAGGTGGCGGGGGTGTTCAACGCCGCCTGCGCGGAGCACGGCGGGGACATGGACATCCACGCCAAGAGCCTCGAGATGGTCCGAGTGGGTCATGTGGTCGTCGATCCGGTCCACCCGTGGAAGATCGCATGGGCCATCGGGCTCAGTCTGATCACGGCGGGCGTAGGCGCACTGACGCGCCTCTCGCGAGACCGTCCGATCGACGCTCGCCGCTGATTTGCGACCCACGCTCGGCGTGCCCTACACTATGCAGGCGTTTGCGGGTGTAGCTCAGTGGTAGAGCATCGGCTTCCCAAGCCGAGTGTCGCGGGTTCGAGTCCCGTCACCCGCTCCAATGGCGACGAATGGGGGCCCTGCGGGGCCCCCTGTGCATGTATCGCCGCCCGTCGCGTCATGGTGCCGTCCGTCGGTTGAGCTCTGCGCACGCGCTGCAGCCAAGCCGCATGCTGGTGCCGCACAGCCGGTTTGGCATCGCCTTCCCTCAAGGCGCGGAAAAGACCTTGGGGGTCGGTATGAACAGGTACGTGGTTCTCGGTGTCGCCGCACTCGCCGTCACGCTGCTCGGTGCGTATCACGCAGAGTCAGCTTGGGCTGCGTGGCCCTCGCCCGTTGCCGGAGGCGACGTGCTGCTCTCGTACGGCGCGGTGCACGAGGGCGGCACGCACCGGGGAGTGGATGTCGCCTGCGCGCCCGGAGCGGACGTTCTCGCCCCGGGCGATGGGACGGTCGTCTTTGCGGGGAGCGTTCCGGCCGATGGCGGCGGAACGTGCGGTGCCATCACGATCCTGACGGCCGACGGTCTGCGCATAAGCTTCCTCCCGATCGATGAGCTGGCGGTCTCGCAACACGAACAGGTGCGCTCCGGAGATCGGCTCGGTGCGGTGGCACCACGTGGTGACGCTTCGAGCGAGGCGACGCACCTGCACATCGGGGTCCGTCGCGGCGACGCCTATCTGGACCCGTCGGCATTCTTCCGATTCGGAGCAGAACCCGTCGGGCATCTCCCAGCGGAGGCCACCGAGGCACCGGTGGCGCTTTCGGCTTGCACGGACAGCGCCTGGCCAGCACCGAGCATGGTGGCGGTGCCCAGCGTTGCGGCGCCCCACGTGCAGCAGCCCGTCCGGCAGCCTTCTACCTTCCCGTCTGACGGCGTCGTCGGCCAGCCCGTCGCCCGGGTGTCGAACCCGCCCTCTCGAGCCCTCGTCGTGGACGCCGGGGTGCCAGAGCCTTCCACGCTCCGGCCCGATCTCACGTTCCAGCGAGACCGGATCCACGTCACGCCGGTTGCGCCCGGAGCGCAAGGATTCCTGTCAGGGGTGTTGTTGCTGGCGATGGCTGCGACCGCGGCCCGGATCGCCGCGCTGGAACGAGCTGAAGCGCGCATGCGCTGACGGAAGTCCGCAGGTGTCAGAGCGTTGGGGTAAGTTCGTTGTGGGGAAGTCGGGCCTCTGATACACTGCGTAAGCTTCATTTCCTGCTCCGGGCAACGCCTTCATAGGTCCCGGGGCCGCTCAGCCCAAGGGAGGTGAACTTTGAAGGCTTACGAACTCATGCTCATCTTGCGCCCCAACCTCGAGGACGAGGCACGTGAGGCTGTCTTGGAGAAGGTCCGGGGCATCGTCACCGCCGTGGGCGGTTCCGTCGATTCCGAGGAGGCGTGGGGAAAGCGCCGTCTCGCTCACGAGATCGATCACACCGAAGAGGGTGACTACCAGGTCATCTTCTTCCACTCGGACACCGCTGCCGTCGCCGAGCTCGACCGCGTCCTGCACATCACCGACCAAGTGCTGCGCTTCATGATCGTCCGACGTGACGACATCGCGTAGCGTGGTCGGAGTCGTATCGACCGGCATCAACGAGTGAGGTGGCACAGCAATGAGCATCAACCGCGTGATGATCACCGGCAATCTCACCCGCGACCCGGAACTGCGGGCCACGGGGAGCGGCATGAGCGTCCTCAAGCTGGGCGTTGCCGTGAACGACCGCCGCAAGAATCAGCAGACAGGCGAATGGGAGGACGCGCCCAACTTCGTGGATGTCACGATCTTCGGCGCGCGCGCGGAAGCCCTCTCGAGATTCCTGTCCAAGGGCAGCAAGGTTGCCATCGAGGGCAAGTTGCGCTGGAGTCAGTGGGAGTCTCCGCAGGGCGAGAAGCGGTCGAGGTTGGAGGTCGTCGCCGACGAGGTCGAGTTCCTCTCGGCGCGAGACGGCGGCGCTTCAAGCTACACGCCGCCGGCGGCGACGCCTGAGCCCGATGCGGGCGAGGAGATACCGTTCTGAAAACCCACGTCGGCCGGAAGCGGAACCCTCCCGCTTCGCGGTCGTAAGGTCCACCCTACACAAGGGTACGGAAGGAGGTACGTGTATGAGTGATTACTCCAGGAAGCCGAAGCGCCGCTACTGCGCCTTCTGCAAGGACAAGGTCGAGTACATCGACTACAAGGACGTGAACATGGTGCGCAAGTACACCACCGATCGCGGCAAGATCAAGCCGCGCCGCGTTTCGGGCAACTGCGCACAGCATCAGCACCAGCTGGCGACCGCGGTCAAGCGCGCTCGCGAGATGGCGCTCATCCCCTACGCGGTGCCGGTCGTCAGCGGCAAGGTCGATGGTAAAGGCCGCAGGTAACATCGCGCCGTCAGGCGTCGCAGGACGCTCGGCCCTCCCCGCCGCGGCGCTCGCCGTCGGTGGTGCGCTGGTCGCCGTTCTGTTCCATCCAACGGTGGGTCTTCCCATCGCCGGCACCGCCCTGGCGAGTCTGGCGATGCGGGGCCACGTCTGGCTCGGCGCCTTCGTGCTCTCGCTGGGGACGGTCCTGGCCACAGCGCTGGCGGACAGCAGCGTGTATGTCGTGGCGGTCCCGCTGACGGGCGTGCCGGTCACGGCCCGGGCACCGATCGTGTTCGGTGCTTTGATGGTTGCCTCGCTTGCGACGGTGGGCCCGGGGGCGGTTTCGCTGCTACGCCGCCGCTCTGCTCTCGGGAGCGTCGTCGTGATCGCGATGACGCTTGCGGGTATCCAGCTCGCGGCATTGGCGCTGCTTGCCAACGGTGCAGGTTCGTCGCTAGGAGAGTACGTGGGCGGTGCGACTCGAAGCCTCGGGGGGCAAGCCGGCCTGGATGAGGAGATCGCTCTGTTGCTGGTCCAGATGTGGCCGGGAGTGCTGGTGACCGCCTCGGCGGTGGCCGCATTCCTCGCGGTCGCGGGCGTGGGCCGTGTCTCAGCGCGGCT
>JAJZRZ010000122.1 GCA_021850085.1 Actinomycetes bacterium
ACTATAGAACGGGTTTTGTGGCGACCGTAACCGGTCGCCACCATCGCGTCGTGCGGACGCTGGCTCGCCAGCGATGCCGCGACCGCCTGTGGATCGAAGCCCGAGTCGAGCACGGCTGAGTGCACGATCCGGCCGTCTTCGAGCCACACCGCGTCCACGGTACGGGACCCGATATCGAGTCCGAGGACGCGCATCAGTCGCCGAGCATCTCGACGAACGCCTCTACGCGCGTCTGGAGTTGCCCGATGTCTTCCATCGAGTAGTCGGTGTCGATCCTCAGCACCGGCAGCCCCGCCTTGCGGGACGCCTTCTCCACGCCATGAGCCTCCATCTGGTACGGCGTGCAGAACTGCAGCGCGTAGTGGATGACGCCCTGTGCGCCGTACTCCTCGGCCATGCGCACGACGTCGTCCATCCGACCCTCGTTCGGCGTGAAGCAGGCGCAATTGATGCCGAGGTACTTCTGCGCGATCGCGTCGAGCATGCCTTCCAGCGTCTCGGGAGTCTCATCAGTGAGCGTGTCGAAGTAGCGGGACCCGGTACACATCTCCTCGGCCACCACGACCGCGCCGGCCTTCTCGATTATGTCGTGGAGCTTCCAGTTCGGGATCGCCATGGGCGAGCCGGTGACGAGCACGCGCGGTGCATCGGCCGGCGCCACGCCCTGGCCCGCGGCGATACGCGCCTCGAGCTCGTCGGCGATCTCGTTCACCATTTCCGTGAAGCGCGGCACGTCGTCGTAGAAAGCGACCTGGCTGGCGAGCAAAGCGTCTTTGCCCGAGATGGGTACGACAGCGGCCTTGCGCGCGTTGTTCAGCCGCTGCAGGGCCTCGCGCTTGGCGTTCACCTCGCGGGTCGCCGCCTTCAGGTTCTCGAGCGTGAGCTTCCTGCCCGTGAGCTCCTCGAGCTGAGCGACGAGCCGGTCGATCTCACTGCGCCACAGCGTGAAGTCCTCGGGCCGCTTCATCTGCGGCAGCTCCATGATGTAGACAGGGGCCATCTCGCCGAGGATCTCGTACGCCTTCTTCTTGCCGTCGCACGTGGTCTCGCCGATGACGAGGTCCGCCGACTCAACGTACGGGCAGACGCGGTCGAGCTTGAACCCGACGAACGACTTGATGAGGGCGCAGGTGTTCCTCGGCAGAAGCTTCTCGACCTCGTTGTAGCCCCACTCGGCACCGGCGCACAGGCCCACGTCGATCGCACCGAGCGCACGGATGATCTCCTCGGGCACGTACAGACAGAACGTGCCGACGACCTTACCGCCCGCCTCCTTGTGCTCCATGAGCTCCTTGATGCGAAGACCGTGGATCTCGGAGACCACGAAGTCGAAGTACGACATCGCTTCCGGGCGATTCTCCTGGGACAGGTAGGCGGACTGGTACATCTTCGGGATGGCATCCAGAAGCGCGCAGTGCGCGCGAAGGTTCATCCCAAGGTCCTGCCACATCTCCCCGTAGGTCTCCATCGGATCCGCCATGCGGTCTGCCTCCTCATGCTCACGACATTACAATCGCTGATACTAACATTCCGACACTCTTATCGGCAATTCGGAGCGCATCCCCCAAGACCGGTGCGGAATGGCGTCTCGCCCTGGAGCGGCGCTTGCACTACTCCGACCGGAACACCCCATTGATAGTGCCGAGGAGGCCACCGATGTCGAACAACAAGAAGGGGCGCAACACGGGCAAGCAGCCCGCGCCCAAGGCAGGTGCGCCCGCACCCGCCCGGGGCCGCGGGAAGACGTGGATCGTCGCGGCCGGAGCCGCGGCGTTCGTCCTGGTAGTCCTGGCCGTGACCGGCGTTCTGGGCGGCGGTGCCGCGCCCTCGTCTGCCCGGCCCACCGCTGAAGAAGCCAAGTACAGGGGCAGGTTCCTGTCCGCCGGATATGCAGAGCCGGTGATCGCCGGAGCGCAGTCCTACGATGCGACCGTGGAGATGACCGAGCTCACCGCCACTACGACCGACACGCAGATCGCAGTCCCCGTGGCGGACGTGGCGGAGGCGAAGATCGCGATCTTCCGGTATGAGACTGCCAGCGGTCCGCTTCCGCTGATCGCGTATGTGAAGCCGTCCGGCGCGTTGTTCGTGGGCGTGAGCTTCTGCCTGCCGTGCGAGGGGGAGTGGCAAACGATCCAGTCCGATGGGACGCTCACCTGCAACTCGTGCGGCACGAAGCGCGATCTGGAGACGGGCGTCGGCGTCAGCGGCACGTGCAAGCTCTACCCGCTCGACGAACTCCCCGTGACCGTTGCGGCCGACACGATCTCGATCGATCGCGCCGTTCTCGACTCCTGGACGCCCCAGCCCCTCGACCGCAAGGTGGGGTAGTCGGCGGACAGGCCAGATTCGGAACCTGCATTTCCCGCGACCGCGGTGCCCAGACGCCGGGGTCGCTTCGTTCGGCGCACTTCTCTTATATCGCACTAATACCAGTTCTTTAGTGCGCTTACAGGTCTTGAACTCCTCCCGTTCGGCGAATAGTCTCGGCACACGAGAGCCTTTCCGCCTGCAGAAGGAGGCGTCATGTCCGAAGTACACGCGCACGTTGACGAGACGATCGGCCACACTCCCCTGGTGCGTCTGAGCCGCCTCGCGGCCGGTCTGGGCGCCGTGGTGGCCGTGAAGCTCGAGTCGCGCAACCCCGGCGGGTCAGTGAAGGACCGCATCGGCCGCAACATGATCGACGACGCCGAGGCGCGCGGCCTCATCGAGCCCGGAGTGTCCGTACTCGTGGAGCCCACGTCCGGCAACACCGGCATCGCGCTCGCGATGATCGGAGCGGCCCGCGGCTACCGCGTCATTCTCACCATGCCCGAATCGATGTCGGTCGAGCGGCGCAGGCTGCTGGCATCTTACGGCGCCGAACTCGTGCTCACGCCAAAGGCGGACGGCATGCGCGGCGCTGTCGAGGCCGCCGAGCGCATCGCCGCCGAGCACGAGCAGTCCTTCATCCCGGCGCAGTTCGACAACCCCGCCAACCCCGCAGCGCACTATGCGACCACCGGCCCCGAGATCGCCGAGGCCCTCGGCGGCGAGCGTCTCGGCGCCTTCGTGGCAGGCGTGGGCACGGGTGGCACCATCACGGGCGCGGGACGGTACCTGCGCGAGCGTTTCCCCGAGGTGCTGCTGGTGGCGGTTGAGCCTGCCGAGTCGCCCATCATCACGCAGCGGCTCGCCGGCGAGGACCTCACCCCCGGCCCCCACATGATCCAGGGGATCGGCGCGAACTTCATCCCGTCCGTGCTCGACCTCGACCTGCTGTCCGAGGTCCAGAGGGTGAGCGGCCCCGAGGCGATGGAGATGGCGCGCCGCGCCGCCGCCGAGGAGGGCCTGTTCGTCGGAGTCTCCTCGGGGGCGAATATCGTCGCCGCACTGCGTGTCGCCGCACGACCGGAGCTCGCCGGTACCACGATCGTGACGGTGGCACCCGACACGGGCGAGCGGTATCTCTCGACCCCGCTGTGGGAAGGGTATGGGGCGTAGCCATGCGCGTCTCACAACGCCTCGACTACACCCTGCGGATGCTCGTCGCGCTCGGACGTCTCCCCGCGGGAACCACCACCGCGTCCGGCGATCTTGCGGTCGCGATCAGCCTGCCCCGGCGCTTCGGCGAGCAGCAGATGACGGCGCTCGCCAAGACCGGGCTGGTCGACTCGCGCCGCGGCACCGGTGGCGGGATCGCGCTCGCCCGTCCCCCGGCGGAGATCACCGTCCTCGACGTGGTCAGGGCCGTGCAGGGCGACGCGCTCGACGTGCCGCGGTCTGCCGGGTCCGCCACCTCTGAGTTCTGGGCCGGTGCGGCCCTGGCACTCGAGGGGTACCTCGGCTCGGCCACGCTCGCGGATCTCGTCCGTCACCAGGCCGAGATTGACGCGTCCGCCGGACCGATGTACTTCATCTAGGGAGAAAACCCGCGCGGCAGGTGCGATTCCAGACCTGGACTGGCACTTCGTTCGCTGCTAACGTACCGCCCAAAGCACGCTCCGCCCGACCGCACGAAGGAGGTGAGACGAAGCACCATGGCACGTCCTGTGTTCGCGATGACGATGGACATGATGATGACCTGGCCCGGGTCTGCGCTCGCATGCGCAGCGACCGGGCGGCTTCCGCACCCCGCACGGCACTAGCTGGCGCCGGGCATGTCCACACCACCCCGAACACGAGAAGAGGACCACCATGAGCGCTTCGTCCCCGCACTTCGACACCGTCTCCATCCACGGAGGCGCGTCTCCTGATCCCACCACCGGCGCACGTGCCGTGCCCATCTATCAGACGGTGGCGTACAACTTCAAGGATGCCGACCACGCGGCCGATCTCTTCGGTCTTCGCGCCTTCGGCAACATCTACTCCCGGCTCACGAACCCCACCAACGACGTGCTCGAGCAGCGCATCGCCGGACTACAAGGCGGCACGCACGCCGTGGCCACCGCCTCGGGGCACGCCGCCGAGGTGCTGGCGCTCCTCAACGTGGCGGGCGTCAGCGACAACATCATCTCGTCCACGTCGCTCTACGGCGGCACCTGGAACATCTTCCTGCACACGTTTCGCCGTCTCGGCATCGAAGTGCGCTTCGTCGAGACCACCGACACCGAGGGCTTCGCGGCCGCGAGCGACGACCGCACGCGCGCGTGGTTCGTGGAGACCATCGGCAATCCGCGCCTGGACGTACCGGATCTGGGCGGGCTAGCCGAGGCCGGCCGCGCGCTCGGGATCCCTCTCGTGGTCGACAACACGTTCGCCACGCCGTACCTGTGCCGCCCCGTATCGCACGGTGCGGCGGTGGTGGTCGAGTCGCTGACCAAGTGGATCGGCGGGCACGGCACCTCGCTCGGCGGCGCGGTCGTCGACGGCGGCAACTTCGACTGGGGTACCGGGCGACAACCGTTCATCACCGAAGAGGACCCGAGCTACCACGGGCTCAGCTTCTGGGACACGTTCGGCGACTTCCCCGGCCTGGGCAACGTCGCCTTCGGCCTGCGCCTGCGCACACAGCTGCTGCGCGACTTCGGCCCTTCGCTCTCCCCGTTCAACGCCCAGCAGATCCTGCTCGGTGTTGAGACACTGTCGCTTCGCGTACAGCGGCATAGCGACAACGCGCTTGCCGTGGCGCAGCACCTCGAGGGACACCCGAAGGTCGCGTGGGTCGCGTACCCGGGTCTGGACTCCCACCCCACCAAGGAGAACGCGGACCTGTATCTCGAGCATGGCTACGGCGGGGCGCTGGTCTTCGGCGTGAAGGGCGGGCGCGAAGCGGGTGCGACGCTCATCAACAGCGTCGAGCTCTTCAGCCACCTCGCGAACGTGGGCGACGCGAAGTCGCTCATCATCCACCCCGCGTCCACCACGCACTCTCAGCTGTCTGTCGACGAGCTCGTGCAGGCAGGCATCGGCGAGGACTTCATCCGGCTCTCGGTGGGCATCGAGAACATCGACGACATCATGGCCGAGCTCGACCAGGCCCTCGAGG
>JAJZRZ010000123.1 GCA_021850085.1 Actinomycetes bacterium
CCTCCCGCATGGGTTTCACGCGCGCATTCGGTCCCGCACCACGCGAGCGAGCCGCCGCCAAGATCGCCACGGACGGCGCACGCACGCTTGGCGACGCCGTGCGCTCGGCACTGGGGTAGGTTTGGTCTGCGGCCCGTGTCGTGGCAGAATCGTAGGTGATGACCGGGCCGGTGAGCGCAGGGAGTGAGCTGCGGGTGAGTCAGGAAGACGTCATGTTGGCAGCACTCCGGTCGGTTGCTCCGGGGACGCCGCTGCGTGCCGCGCTCGACAGCGTGATCGCCGGACGTACGGGCGCACTCATCGTCATCGGCGACGAGCGTGGCGTGGACGCGCTCAGCAACGGCGGCTTCGAGATCAACGCGCCGTTCACGCCCCAGCGCCTCTTCGAGCTTGCGAAGATGGACGGCGCAATCCTCTTGGACTTTGCAGCCACGCGCATTCGATGGGCCAACGCCCACCTCATGCCCGATCCGTCCCTGCCGACCTCTGAGACCGGCATGCGCCACCGCACGGCCGAGCGGGTGAGCCGCCAGACCGATGCGCTCGTCATCTCGGTGTCGAAACGTCGCGAGACAGTGAGCCTCTACCGTTCCGGCACGAGGGTATCGCTCCAGGACATCGAGGTCGTGCTGGCGAAAGCCAACCAAGCCCTGCAGACGCTGGAGCGCTACCGGTCCCGCCTGGACGAAGTGTCCGGTCACCTGACCGCGCTCGAGTTCGAGGATCTCGTACGTTTCGGGGATGTGGCCGTGGTCATCCAGCGTCTTGAGATGCTGCGCCGGGTATCGCGCGAGCTCGGCCGCTACATCGTCGAGCTGGGCACTGAAGGGCGTCTCGTGCGCATGCAGGCCGAGGAGCTCACCGCCGGCATCGAGGACGACTACCAGATGCTCATCAGGGATTATGCGCCCGACCCAAGCTCGCGCAAGGCCGCGGCTGTGCTCGGCAAGCTGGGCTCCCTCACCCCGGAACAGCTCCTCGACTCCACTTTGCTCGCCGGCGTGCTCGGCTACGCGGCCAAGGACATGGACGAACAGCAGATGCAGCCCAAGGGGTACCGGCTTCTGCGGCGCGTGCCGCTCCTGCCGAACACGGTGATCGCCCGGCTCATCGATCACTTCGGCACTCTGGCCGCGCTGCTTGTGGCCACCGAGCGTCAGATCGACGATGTCGAAGGCGTCGGCGCCCGGCGGGCACGTTCGGTGAGCGACGGCCTTCGCCGCATGCGCGAGCGCTCGATCCTGTAGCCCGAGCGGCCCTGTGCTACCATCGCGGCATACGTACATACCGTCATAGGTATCGTCGGCGACCGCTCGGTCATGAAGGGAAGGGGAGGTGAAGGCGCTCGTCAGATCTCTCTGACGTGTGGGCGTCGATGCCATGATCGTACAGCTCGCTCGCGTCACCCTCCTCACGGCGGGTGCGCTCGGCGGGTTCGCGGTTTCCCAGCAGATCGACTGGGTGGCTCAGACGGGGTTCTCAGAAGGTTACGTCATCTTCGTCTTCATCATCTTGGGAGCCTCCATCGGGTACGTGCTCGGGGGAATCCTCGGCCGCGAGTTCACCAGCGCGATAGACAGGGTCCAGCGACGGCTCTCCGAGCTGCAGACGCCGGCCATCGTATTGGGCGCGGTGGGACTGATCCTCGGCCTGCTTGCCGCTTTCCTCATCTCCACGTCGCTTTTCGCATACATCGACCGGCCGCAGTGGCTCGGTTTCGTCGCGACGGCGGTGGTCTACGTACTGTGCGCCTACACGGGAGTACTGCTGTTCACCCTTCCCGGGCGCGACGTGTCTTTGCATTGGGGCGCGGTGAGCGGCACGGCGGTCGATGCGCGGCCGCCGAAACTGCTCGACACGAGCGCGGTGATCGACGGTCGTTTCGCCGAACTGGCCCGCGCCGGGCTGCTCGAAGGACCTTTGCGGGTGCCGCGTTTCGTGCTCGTGGAACTGCACACTCTGGCCGACTCGGCGGACGACGCGAAGCGTGCTCGTGGACGGCGCGGCCTCGACCTGCTCACCACGCTGACTACGGGGTCAGAGGAAGTGCTGGTGATGGAGGCCGACTTCCCGGAGACTCCGACGGTCGACGCCAAGCTCGTCAGGCTGGCGCTGTCCAGCGGTGGCACGCTGGTCACGGTGGACTACAACCTCACGAAGGTGGCCCGGTTGGAGGGGGCACCGGTGGTCAACGTGAACGAGGCCTCCGACGCCCTGCGGCCGGTGCTGCTGCCCGGTGACCCGCTGCGCATCACGCTCGGGAAGGAGGGCAAGGAGCCCGGCCAAGGAGTGGGCTATCTCGGAGACGGCACCATGGTGGTCGTCAGTGACGGCGCCTCGGCGATAGGCGAGGAAGTCGACACCGAGGTCACCTCGGTCCTCCAGACCTCCGCAGGGCGCATGGTGTTCGCTCGCATGCGAGGCCGGGCGTGAACGCGGCCATCATCGTCGCAGGCGGCTTGGGCGAGCGCAGCGGTCTGGCGGCCGGCAAGCAGCTCGCAGTGGTGGCCGGCCGCCCGGTGCTCTCACACACCCTCGCCGCCTTCGACGCCTGCCCGGCGATCCACGAGATCGTGGTCGTCGCGCATCCGGACAGGACGGACGAATACCGTACCGTCGCGGTCGACCCGGTCGCCTCGGCAAAGGTATCCCGCATCGTGGGAGGAGGTTCGACCCGCCAGCGCTCCGTGGCCGCGGGCCTCGAGGCGGTCTCGTCCTCGGCTGACACCATCCTCGTCCACGACGGCGCCCGGCCGCTGGTCACCGAAGGACTGGTGACCGCCGTCATGGAGGCGCTCGAACGAGACGGCAGTCTCGACGGGCTGGTCGTTGGCCATCCCTCGTTCGACACGCTCAAGAGCGTGGACGTCGACCGGGTCGTTCTCGGCACGCTCGACCGGAACGCGGTGTGGGCGGCCCAGACACCACAGGCTTTTCGTGCGCGCGTGCTGCGCGAGGCGTACGCGCAGGCAATGGCCGAGGGGTTCGAGGGCACCGATGATGCATCCCTCGTGGAGCGTCTCGGGCGGCGCGTCGGGATGTTCCAAGGTCCGCGTGACAACCTCAAGATCACCGTCCCGGAAGACCTGCTCGTGGTGGAGCGCCTGCTGGCCCGCGGAGCGGAAGGACGCCCCTGGTGAGTGAACTCAGGATCGGCCTCGGGTACGACGCGCACGCCTTTGCCGAGGGCCGCATGCTGGTGCTGGGCGGCGTGACCATCCCGCATCCCCGCGGCCTGTTCGGCCACTCGGACGCGGACGTGCTGGTGCACGCGATCATGGACGCGATCCTTGGCGCGATGCGCGAAGGTGATATCGGGCACCACTTCCCGGACGCCGATATGCGCTACGCCGGCATCTCGAGCATCGAGTTGCTGCGCCAGGTGGCCGGGATCGTCACCCGGAACGGGTACCGGCTTGTGGACGTGGACGCCGTCCTCGTCCTGGAACAGCCTAGGATCGCGCCACATCGCGAGGCGATGCGCGAGCGGATCGCCGATGCGCTCGGTGTCGAGCCACGGCGGGTCGGCGTGAAAGCCACCACCACCGAAGGGCTCGGCTTCGAGGGCCGCGGCGAAGGGGTGGCCGCGCAGGCGGTCGTGCTTCTCGAGCGCATCGGGTCGCCGGACGCACCCTGATGGCACTGACGCGGCGCTCGCTTCGCCCAGCGGCGACTCCCCGCCGCGCTTGTCGGTTGACATGGTTCCTGCGGTGAAACGATAGTAGTGCGACTTGTCGCCTGACGTGCACGAGAGGAGGTCTTTCGAGCGCGATGTTCACACGCCTGAGAGCCGACATGGTCGCCGTCAAGGACCGTGATCCCGCGTGCCCGTCGTCGTGGTCCGCACTCACGAACTACCCCGGTCTGTGGGCCGTGTGGTGGCATCGGAGGACGCATCGCCTGCACGCGTCCGGCCGCACGTGGCTCGCGCGGTTCATCAGCCAGAAGGTGCGCGCAGCGACAGGAATCGAGATCCACCCCGGAGCCACCATCGGCGAGCGGTTCTTCATCGACCACGGCATGGGGGTCGTCATCGGTGAGACCACCATCATCGGCGACGATGTGACCCTGTATCAGGGCGTGACCCTCGGCGGCACGGGCAAGGAGCATGGTAAGCGCCACCCCACCATCGAAGACTACGTCGTCGTGGGCGTGGGTGCCACGGTGCTCGGGAACATCACGGTGGGCCGCGGCTCGCGCGTCGGTGCGGGCGCGGTCGTGATCGCGGACGTGCCGCCGAACTCGACGGTGGTGGGCGTGCCCGGGCGCGTGGTGGTGCGGGAGGGCAGGCGAGTGGACGCCGTGGACCTGCACCACGAGGACCTGCCCGACCCGGTGGTCGAGATGTATCGCTCGATGGCCCGCCGGATCGACCGTCTCGAGGCGCGCCTCGCTCAGGATGAGGACCGGACCGTCGAGGCGTGCGACGTCTCATTCGGGTCCCGCGCGCGCTCGGCGTCCGGACACCCAGCGGACAGCACGGAGGGACGATGATGCCGATCCGCGTCCACAACACCCTCAGCCGCTCCAAGGAGGAGTTCGTCACCCGGGAACCGGGTGCTGTGGCCATGTACGTGTGCGGGCCGACCGTCTACAACCACATCCATATCGGTAACGCGCGCACGTTCCTCACCTTCGATGTGATTCGCCGGTACCTGACGTTTGTTGGCTACGACGTGCGCTTCGTGCAGAACATCACCGACGTGGACGACAAAATCATCGCGCGCGCGGCCGAGGAAGAGCGCTCGGCCGCTGAGGTCGCCTCCGAGTACACGCTCGCGTTCCGGCAGGCGATGGACGCGCTCGGCGTCGAGAGGCCCACCGCGGCGCCGAAGGCGACCGAGACGGTTGCCGGTATGATCGAGATGACCCAGCGGCTGATCGAGCGGGGACACGCGTACGCCGTGGACGGCGACGTGTATTTCTCCGTCCGCAGCTTCCCCGAGTACGGCAAGCTTTCCGGCCGCAACATCGACGACCTCGAGGCCGGCGCGCGCGTGGACGTGGACGAGCGCAAGCGCGACCCGCTCGACTTCGCGCTATGGAAGTCGGCCAAGCCCGGCGAGCCGTACTGGCCGAGCCCATGGGGGGAGGGGAGGCCAGGGTGGCATCTCGAGTGCTCGGTGATGTCCGAGGCAGAGCTTGGCCTGACCTTCGACATCCACGGCGGCGCGAGCGACCTGATCTTCCCGCACCACGAGAACGAGATAGCGCAGTCTGAGGCTTCGACCGGCCAGCCGTTCGTGCGCTACTGGCTGCACGGCGGACTGCTCCAGGTGAATGCCGAGAAGATGAGCAAGTCCCTCGGCAACTTCATGTTGCTCAAAGACGTGATGCGTTCGTACCCGGCGGCGGTGATACGTCTGCTCATGCTCCAGACGCACTATCGCAGCCCGCTCGACTTCTCCACCGACCGCTTGGACGAGACCGCGCGCTCCTACGAGCGCCTGCTGACCCCTTTGCGGAACCT
>JAJZRZ010000124.1 GCA_021850085.1 Actinomycetes bacterium
ATAACAAAGGCTGTCAACGTTCGCACGGCTGACGAGGGGCAGCTCGTCACCTACACGCTGACCTACTGGAACCTCGGAAATCTGCCCGCTTCGAACTACTCGATCGTGGATGACTACGACGAGCGCTACATGACCGTGGTGAACGCGAGCGGCGGAACCGTTTCGGGCGGCAAGATCACCTGGACCTTCTCCGGTCCGCTCACCAAGGAAGCCGGCAGGCAGACGCTGACGTACACAGTGCGCGTGGTGAACAGCATGCCGGGTAGCAGAACCAACATCGACAACGTGGCGGTCATCAGCCACCCGCTCGATCAGAACCTCGCCAACAACAGCGACGCTGAGCGCGTGATCTTCACACCCGAAGACCCGTTCCTCCCGTTCACCGGTGGCGAGTACATGCTCCTCATTCTCACGGCACTGATCACGAGCATGGCCGGTCTGGCGCTGCGCATGAAGCCGCAGGCTTCATAGCGTTACGATCGGTCGGCCTGGCATACCTGATTCGCTGGGTCAGGGGGTGCGTCGCAAGAGCGGCGCACCCTGCTCGTTGTCCAGTACGATCAGCCGGTGCTTCCATTCTGCGAGGTGCTGACGCTTGAGGAATTTCCCGCTGTCTTTCTGGGGAATGTCTCCGAGGCTACCGCGGGGGGACGTTCTCGCCCCAATCGATGACGCCGTTGTCGCGCCAGTCGATGATGTGCCAGATCTCGTGGCCGATGATCCTCTGCAAACTCGCAGTGTGCGTGGGGCTCACGACGATGCGTCCCGATTTGTAGTAGGCGATCGCTTGGTAGCCCTTGGCATCCCCGTAGCTGGCTGTGGCACCCGCAAGGATCGGATGTTTGGCGATGTAGCCGTTGAGAATGGACTGCAGGTCGCCGCCGCCGCTGGGCATCGCCGCTGTTGCCGAACCGCCGCTCGGCCTGCTCGTGCGCGCAATGGGGGCCACCGGTGCAGGCGGGGCGATATACGTCTCGGCGCGGGCGTGTGTCGTCGCGGGTATCGGCACATCGGCCAAGGTGGCGAACTTCTCGACATCCGCGTTCGGAGCAAGTCGGCTGCGAAACGTCGCCGTACTGGTCGATGCTTCGGCCACGACACCAGGGACGATCACCGCGGCGAGAGACGCTGTGATCGCTACGGCAGCCGCCGCCGCTGTCAAGCGGATGAGTCGCACGTGATCGCGCGCGCCGGCCTTGTCCATCATCGCCCTCCGAGCCCTTGCGCGCATCGGCCCGGCTCATCCCGTCGAGGTGGCGGTTGGCCAGGCCGTGAAGAGGGCCCGGACCTTCGGCAGTCCGGCTGTCGTGGGAAGCCCAAGAGGGCTTTCCGGTAGACCCGTGACGTTGCGAAGCTGTCTTTCGAACAGCTGTGCCTTTTCGGGAGCGTTCCGATGTTCGCGTGTCAATCTCGTACACTGGTCTTATCGGCCAGAACCGGTCGCGGCTTTACGGCCTCTTGTGTGGTTCGTCACAGGTTTCATGTGAGGTGCGTCACAGTTTCGGGCACTGCGAAGGAGGGGGGTGGTCGGCCATGGTGGGCTGGAGGCGGATACTCAGCAACATCCTGCTCGGCATGGCGCTCGGGCTGCTGTGCTACTACGCCCTCACCACCGCCCTGGCATGGATCAGTCAGAACGAACTCCGCCGGCAAACGCCTGACGTTCCGGCGTTCCAGACGCGTGACCCTGCGGAATCCATGGAGGGGTCCGCCGACGCGATGGCGATGGACTTCGAGGGCTGGGAGGAACGCGACCTGGCGTTCTGGAATGGGATCGGCGAGGGAGGCGCGTTCGGCCGGCTGGTGATTCCGGCGATCGGTGTGGACACGCTGGTCCTCGCGAGCAGCACGCCGGCCGACTTGCGCAAAGGGCCTGGATGGATCGAGTGGACCGAGCTGCCCGGCCCCTCGGGTACGTGCGGGATCGCCGGTCACCGAACCACATACGGCGCACCGTTCCGTAGACTGGGCGAGCTCGGTCCCGGGGATACCATCGACCTGTTCTCGCCGTATCGGCGGTATCGTTACAAGGTGGTGCGCGCACTCGTGGTGACACCCGACAGGATCGAGGTGGTTGCCAATGTCGAACACCCCATGCTCGTGCTCACGGCGTGCCATCCGCCGTACAGCGCGCGGTACCGGCTCGCAGTGCAGGCGGAGCTCATCGAGGTACGGCGCACCCGGGACTAACCAGAAAGAGGAGTGTCATGAGAGCGGTCGTCACCGGAGGAGCTGGGTTCATCGGCAGTAGCCTTGTGCACGCCATGCTGGGCGCGCGCACACAGGTCACGGTGATAGACGATCTATCCACGGGGTCCATGGACAACGTGAACCCTACCGCGCCGTTCCGGCGCCTTGACGTGACGGCCCCCGGCCTGGCCGATGCTGTCGGTGCAGCGAGGCCGGACGTGGTCATCCATCTCGCTGCGCAGGTGAGCGTCCCGGTCTCGATCTCCGATCCGGCGTTCGACTGGCACGTGAACGTGGAAGGAACGCGTGCGGTGGCCGAGGCGGCCGTGGCCGCCGGGGCCGGGCGCGTTGTGTTCGCGTCATCGGCCGCCGTGTACGGGGAGCCTGTTGAGCTTCCTTTGACCGAGGAGTCCCCCAAATCACCCGCGGTGCCTTACGGGCTGTCGAAGCTTGCGGCTGAGGTTGTGCTGGCGGAAGTGCTGCGCCCGGCAGGCGTGGACTTCGCGTGTCTGCGCTTCGCGAACGTCTTCGGGCCGCGCCAGAAGGCGGAAGGAGAGGGCGGCGTGGTGGCGCAGTTCGCCACGCGCATGGCGCGCGGGGAGCGCCCGGTCATATACGGGTCGGGGCAGCAGACCCGGGACTTCATCTATGTGGCGGACGTGGCAGGTGCATGCGTGGCCGCGGCCGAGTTCGAGGGCGCGCTCGCGCTGTCTGGCCCCGATGGTCCCGCCTACAACATATCCACCGGTCGCAAGACGACCGTGAACATGCTCGCCGAGGGGCTTCGAGTTGCGATGCGCCATCCGGGCGACTTCGACCGCGCGCCAGCGCGCGAGGGTGACGTGGAAGAGAGCGTGCTTGCGCCGGACAAAGCTGCCGAGGTGTTCGGCTGGCGTGCTTCGGTGGAGCTCGAGACCGGCCTGCGCGCGAGTGCCGCGTGGTTCCTGCAGCAGCGATGAGCGAGATCTGCGAGCCTGCCGCGGAGGCCGCCAGGATCGACGGCCTATACCGTCGTAAAGCGCTCGCTGAGATCGCCGAGGCCGAGGCGGAGGTACCGGCTGCCGATGGCGTGCGCGGGCAGGGAGACGTGCTTGCTGACGTGCTCCTCATCAAGGGCGCACCCGGGCCTGATGATGTCCGGACCGGTCGGGCGCTGTCGGGGGAGGACGGACGAGCGATCGGCAAGGCGCTCGACGCGCTCGGTCTACCGAGCCAGCGCTATGCCTTCTGCTCGAAGAGCATGGGGCCGAAGGTGCGGGCAGCCCGGCGAGTGCGGCTGCTCATCGAGGCCGTCGATCCCCGAATCGTGGTGCTGCTCGATACGGTCGCGGCGTCGGACTTCGCCGCTGCCTTCGGCGTATCGCGGCCACCTGCGGGCATACGAGTGCGCATTGGGGGCCGGGTAGTGCTGGCACTCGATGATTTCGCCGCCTCGCTCGGCGACGACGATGCGAAGCGAAGGGCTTGGCAGCAGCTGCAGGCGCTTCGCGGTGGATAACGTACGCACGCAAGACGGGCGCCCCATGCGGAACGCCCGTCGTCTTTTTGGTGCCGGGGCCTTGAAACGAGCTAGTCTTCCTCAATCTCTGTGATCGCACCCATGGGGCACTCCTCCATGCACGTGCCGCAGCCGGAGCAGTCATCCTCGTTCACCGGCTGAGCGACGTCATCCACGAGCTCAAGCACGCCCTCCGGGCACGCATCCACGCAGATACCGCAGCCAGAGCACTCGTCCTCGTCGATGATGGGTCGGGGCATGGAGATCTCCTTCGTTGTCGCTGAATGCAGCAGAGCGTCTGCCGCGGCGGATGATACCGAAGCGCGCACAGCCGCGCAACGTACCCAAGACCCGGTCGTTTGCGCTCTTGTGGGCAGGGGTATATCAACGCGTCACATGCATAAAACTTGACAACAACGCGCTCAGATTTTACTGTGTGGTTCACACTGAAGGAGCGAGGGGTATCAACCGCTCGCAGCCCAGAAAGAGACAGCCGCTCCGGGTGGACCGGAGTGGATGGAAGGAGCAGTACGACAATGGGCAAGATCATCGGAATCGACTTGGGCACCACCTACTCTGCAGTTGCCGTGCTCGAAGGTGGCGAGCCGGCCATCATCGTGAACGCCGAAGGCGACCGCACCACACCTTCGGTCGTCGCGTTTCGCAAAGATGGCGAACGCATCGTAGGCAAGGCGGCCAAGAACCAGGCCATCACGAATCCTGAGAACACCATCACCTCGATCAAGCGCTTCATCGGCCGCAAGTTCGAGGAGACCTCCTCCGAGCGCGGGACGATAGCCTACAACGTCGAGAAGGGCAAGGACGGGCGCTCGATGGTGGCCATCGAGGGCAAGCACTACACGCCTGAGGAGATATCGGCCATGGTGCTGCAAAAGCTCAAGGCCGACGCCGAGGCGTATCTCGGCCAGACCGTCACGGAGGCTGTCATCACCGTGCCCGCGTACTTCAACGACGCGCAGCGTCAGGCGACCAAAGACGCGGGCAAGATCGCCGGTCTCGACGTGAAGCGCATCATCAACGAGCCGACGGCCGCGGCGCTCGCCTACGGTCTGGACAAAGGCCACGCGGATCAGACGGTGCTCGTCTTCGATCTCGGCGGCGGCACGTTCGATGTCTCTGTCCTCGAGATCGGGGAGGGCGTCTTCGAGGTCAAGTCCACCAACGGTGACAACCACCTCGGCGGCGATGACTGGGACCAGCGCGTGATCGACTGGTTGGCCGACAAGTTCAAAGCCGATCACGGCATCGACCTGCGCGCGGACAAGATGGCGCTGCAGCGCCTCAAGGAGAAGGCCGAGCAGGCCAAGATGGAGCTCTCGACAACTCAGACCACGCAGATCAACGCCCCGTTCATCACTGCCGACGCGAGCGGACCCAAGCACCTCGACTACACCCTAACGCGCGCGGAGTTTCAGAAGATCACGAGCGACCTGCTCGATCGCACCAAGAAGCCGGTGGAGCAGGCCATCAAGGATGCGGGCATCAAGGCGAGCGAGATCGACGAGGTCATCCTGGTGGGCGGTTCGACACGGATGCCCGCGGTGCAGGAGCTGGTCAAGCAGGTCACCGGCAGGGACCCGCACAAGGGCGTCAACCCGGACGAGGTAGTTGCCATCGGAGCGGCCATCCAAGGCGGTGTGCTCGGCGGTGACGTCAAGGACATCCTCCTGCTCGATGTCACCCCGCTCTCGCTGGGCGTCGAGACTCTCGGCGGCGTGATGACCAAACTCATCGAGCGCAACACCACGATCCCCACC
>JAJZRZ010000125.1 GCA_021850085.1 Actinomycetes bacterium
AGCGTTCCTGCTTTTTAACACACTGATTCGAATAGAGAACAGGTTTGACGAATGGGCTTGATGGCACCATATGAGTGCATTGCGCACCGCTAGGGTGCGTTACTTCGGATCGCGTGTCTCGGGCGTCGAACCGTCGTAGCAGCCGAAACCGAGCGCCCAATCGAGCGTGGTCTGGCTCGGCGCGGTCCTCGTGAGGAGGCTCTGCTCCTTCTGCAACGTCACGAGAAGGACCTTCGGGTTGATGTTGAACTCCTGCGCGACCTCCCAGATCAACAGCGACACCGGTTGCATCGTGCCATCCGCACGCCGAGCCGCGAGCGTGACATCGAGCACACCTGGATGCCGTTCCAAGAACGCCTGGATGTCCTGAGCGCTCATCGAGCCGGAGGCTCGGAACACGTCATCGGCTATGACCAGACGTGCGTTGAAAGACGGCGCGATGGCTGCGCTGGCGGGGGTCGCGGACAGTGCGCCGAACAGCAACGAAGCGGTGGCGAGCGTGACGGAGAGAGCGCGATGCGCGCGAGACAAGCGCGGTGCGAGACCCGCTGGAGATGGCTTCGACATGGGCTACGGCCTCCAGGGTGGCTTGCCAGAACACCCGAAGTATAGCAGCAACTGGCAGCGGCATACTACCTGAAGTGTTTATCGGCCGACCCGGGTACCGGCTTGAGCGGTACCGGAAGTCAGCGCGCGTCGAGCGCTCGGGCGATCTTCGCCAGATCCGTGGCCGCCTCGAGGTAACCCTCCCATGGGTCTGACCTGAGTGCTCGCAGGCGACGCGGAACGTTGCGGATGTCGTAGTCCTCCGAGCGCACGCCTGCGTGCAGCTCGTCCCAACGGATCGGCACCGAGACGGGAGCCTGTCCCTTGGCGCGCGTCGAGTAAGCCGCGACTGCGGTGGCGCCGCGCGTGTTGCGCACGTAGTCCACGAATATCCGGCCCTGCCGCTGGGCTTTGCGCATGTTCGTGGTGAACCGGGAGGGGTCCGTGGCCGTCACCCGCTCGGCGATCGCCTTCGCGACATCTCTCGCCTGCGGCCACTCCATCGAGGGATGGACAGGTGTCACCACGTGCAGCCCCCTCCCGCCTGTCGTCTTGGCGAACGCTGTGGCTCCCAGCTCCTCGAGGGTCCGCTTCACCAGGAACGCACACTCACGAACGGCCTCCCAGCTCACATCGGCACCGGGATCGAGATCGAAGATGAGGCGGTCAGGCCGTTCGACGTCGTCCGCACGCGAACCCCACGTGTGGATCTCGAGGACGTTGAGCTGCACGAGCGCCACGAGGCCCTCAGCCGAGTCCACGAGCGCGTAGGCGACCGGGCCCTCCTCATGCTCGACGACCACCTGTCCGACGCTCGCCGGAAAGCCGCTCTCCGTGTGCTTCTGGTAGAAGCATGGGCCGTCCGCCCCCTCGGGGCAGCGGACGAGCACGAGCGGGCGCTCCGCAAGATGCGGCAACATCCGCTCGGCCACCACAGCGTAGTACCCGGCGAGGTCCCGCTTCGTCACGCCGATCCCGCCGAAAAGCACTCTGTCCGGGTGCGTGAGGCGCACGCCTGCGACCGTGTCGGCGGCGGGCTCCGGAGTCTGCCGCGGCTGCGCCCGGTCCTCGCGCACACCTTCGAACGATCCGTGCCTCACGGTCCCCCCCTCGGTCCATTCCGTGAAGGCGACCTCGACGTCGACCTCGGGCCTCGTCCAGTGAACACCGCGCGCGCGCGCCTTCGGCACCTCGGCGGCGGGCCCGTCGTGTTCCAGCGCCGCAAGCCTCGTGCGAAGCATGCGCGACTCGGCCCGGTCCCAACCGGTCCCCACGCGGCCCGCATAGGCGAGAGCACCCGATGGCGACCGGGACGCCAGCACGAGCGCGCCGATACCGGCGCCGCCGTTGCTCGGCTCCGTGTATCCGATGACCGTGAAGTCCTCCCGGCCGACGCACTTGAGCTTCAGCCAGTCCCGGCCCCGGCCGGAGCGGTAGCGGCTGTCGGCCTTCTTCGCGATCGAACCCTCCAGCGCGTACTCGCACGCCTGCCGGTGGAATGTCTCTCCCTGCCCGGCGATGTGATCGACGAAGCGGATTCGCTCGTCCGCCCCCGCAAGCGCCGCCTTCAGCAGCTGCTTGCGTTCGATGAGCCGCACATCCCGCAGGTCGACGCCGCGCAGGTAGGGGGCGTCGAAGGCGTGGAACGTGAGGTTTGCCGCAGCCCCGCGCTTCAGCTCGGCCTGCAGCGCGCCGAAGCTCGTTCGGCCGTCGGGCATCACCACAGTGACCTCGCCGTCGAGCCATGCGCTGTCGAGGCCCAGCGCGCGGACTGGCTCGACTAGAGCCATGAAGGTATCGGTCCAATCGAGGCCGTTACGCGTGAAGAAGCGCACCTCCTCGCCCGAGACGCGACACAGCACCCGGTAGCCATCGAGCTTGATCTCGTGGATCCACCCCTCGCCCTCGGGCGCGCGGTCGACCTTCGTCGTGAGTTCGGGCTCCATCGAGACGGGGATCTCCGCGGGCACGCCGCCTGCCGGAGTCGCCGCGACCAGCGGCTCCGCCGACGCAACCTCTCCCGCCTCGATCTGTTCCATCGTGCGCCCGCTCTTCGCCGAGAGCCGCTCAGCATCGGTCACGTCGTACTCGGCGCTCGGGCGGACGTGCTCGTCGCGCTCCTTGATGAGCAGCCAGTTGTCGCTCCGGTCCTGCGGGCGCCGCTTCATCCGCACGAGCACCCAACGGCCACGCAGCTTGCTTCCGTGCAGCTCGAACTTCAGGTCGCCCGTGCGGTACATCTCGAGCACGTCTCCCACCGGTTCGTACGTGCCGGCGTCCCACACCATCACCGTGCCGCCGCCGTACTCCCCCTTCGGGATCGTGCCCTCGAAATCCCCGTACTCGATGGGGTGGTCCTCCACCTCCACGGCCAGGTGACGGTCCTTCGTGTCATAGCTCGGCCCCTTCGGCACGGCCCACGAACGCAAGACGCCCTCCATCTCCAGACGCAGGTCGTAATGAAGACGCGACGCTGCGTGCTTATGGATGACGAACCGCGGACCGCCTTGCGCGGGCGCGATACGCCCGGCCGGTTCCGGTGTGCGAGCGAAATCGCGTTTCTCGCGGTACGTCTCGAGCGGCACCTACGCCCCCTTCCTGGCCGCCTGCCGCGACTCCACGCTGCGCTTGAGCAGCTCCATGATGTCGACGACCTCGCCGCCTTCGGCACGCTCCCCGGACACATCGGGGGGCACCTCCACCTCGCCGGTCTCGACCTTGCGCCGAATGAGCGCCATGAGGTCGTCGTGGTAGCTGTCCTTCAAGACAGCCGGGTCGAAGTGGTCGACCATGGCGTCCACGAGCTGGCTCGCGAGCTTGAGCTCTTTGTCGGTGATGCCGAGGTCGGAGGGCTCGCCGACCGGGAGATCCAGATCTGCGACGTCTCGCAGCTCGTGCGGGAAGCGGAGCATCTCGAGCATCAGCGCGTCGCCGGCGGGCACGAGCGCGGCCGCATGCTGACGCGAGCGGACGACGATGTAGGCGAGCCCGATGTACCCGGATGCCTCGAGGGTCTCGCGCAGGATCGCGTACGCCTTGCGCGCCGCCGGCGTGGCCGGCGCGAGGAAGTACGGCTTGTCGAAGTAGATGAGCGGTATCTCCTCCGCCTTGACCATCGCGAAGATGTCGATCGTCTTGGTGGCCCCCACGTTCGCGGCGCGGAAGTCGTCTTCGGTGATCACGACGAACCGGCCCGGTTCGTACTCGAAGCCCTTCACGACCTCGTCCCACGGCACCTCTTCACCGGTCACCTCGTTCACCCGCTTCTGCTTGACGGGCGCGAGGTTGCGCCGGTCGAGCATCTTGAAGGCGAGCGTGCGCGGCTCCTCAGCCGCGCGCAGCTCCACCGGCACGGTGACGAGCCCGAAGCTGATGTCGCCCCGCCAGATCGCGTTGGGCATACGGCTCACTCCCTCGTTTTTCACAGCCTGAGCAGGAGATACCCGACTTCCGCAGGCGCAACGCGGAAGCAGTGCGGCCCCGGGCGCCGGCCTCAGCCGAGCAGCAGACCCATCACCCCGCGACCCGGGTCGACGAGCAGCCCCGTCCGGTTCGCCTCGCATTCGTTGAACGCACGTCCGCCATCGGGCGTGACCCCGGGCCCTGCCAACAGGAACGGCACCGGCTCGCCCACGTGCGTCTTGAGCGCGATAGGCGTGGGGTGGTCCGGCATAGCGAGCACGCGCAGCTCGCCGATGCGCTCGCGAAGCACGTTCGCCATCTCGCGGTCGATCGCCTCGATCGCCGCAACCTTCCCCTCCACGTTCCCCGCGTGCCCCTCCTCGTCGGGCGACTCCACGTGCACGATCACGAGATCGCGGTGCTCGAGCGCCGCGAGCGCCCCCTCGATCTGGGCCCGGTAGTCGTTGTCTGAGCCGTCGGTCACTCCCGAGATGACGATCCGCTCCATTCCGAGGAGCACCGCTAGGCCGTTGAGCAGGTCCACGCCCGAGGTCATGGCCGCCGAGACGCCGTACGCCTCGGAAAAGGGACGCAGTCCTCGCGGCGCCGCTCCGGGCCAAAACGGCCAGATGCCGGTGACCGGAGGCTTCCCGCGCGCCGAGCGGGCGGCGTTGACGGGTGAGGCAGCGAGCACTGGCCGCGCTCGCTCCATCAGGTCGAGCAGCACCTCGGCACCTGGCCCTCGGGGCAGGTGACCGGCGACCGGCTTGTCGCTGATGTCGTGGGGGGGCGTGTAGCGCGCCTCAAGCAGCTCGGGGTGGCCCTTGACCACGAGGATGTGACGGTACGCCACGCCCGGATGGAACGAGAAGGTAGCGTCCGAGAGGGCCTCGGTCAGATCTGACACGATCGCGCGCGACTCCTCGGTCCTGATGTGGCCGCAGGAATACGACGCCATCACACCCTCGGCCACGTGCACCAGGTTCAGCCTCAACGCAACCTCATCCGATGCGAGCGCGATGCCCAGGCTTGCGGCCTCGATGGCTCCGCGACCCACGTGGTCGGCCACCGGATCATAGCCGAGGATGGACGTGCACGCCGCCGACGACGAGGGTTCGGTGCCCGGCGGCACCGTCTGCGCGAGGCCGAGCGTCCCGGCCGTCGCGAGCGCGTCGAGGTTGGGGGTGTATGCTGCCTCAAGCGTGGTGCGCCCGCCGAGCTCGTCGAGCGGCCAGCCCGCCGCGCCATCGAGGATCAGAACAACATGCTTCACGGCCGCTGCCTCCCGTCGTCCGGCGGTAGAATCGTAGCAGGAGGTTGGAATGGAGACGAGCCACGGGCTTCCGTTGTTGGAGGGCGACGGTTTCGTGCTGCGCTCGCTCAGGCGCGACGATGCCGACGCGATGCTGGCGCTGCTCGGACAACCTGGCGTACGGCGATGGTGGGGCATCTATGACTCCGCACGTCTCGACCGCGACTTCTACGATCCCGCGTGG
>JAJZRZ010000126.1 GCA_021850085.1 Actinomycetes bacterium
GCGGCCTGCATGTCGCGCAGCATAGCCAGGATCGGCTTGGTCTCGGGAACGAACACGGCAGGGCGCACATAGTCGGCAACCGGGGCCGAGAACAGGTCTTTCGCCGAAGGTCCCACCAGGTCCTTCAGCATCACGATGCCCACCACCGAATCGGCATCGCCGTGGAATACGGGCAGCCGCGAGTAACCAGACGTCCTGAACGCCTCGATGGCCGCTTCGAGCGGCGTCGTGTCCTCGAGCATGAGCATGTCGACGCGCGGCACCATGATCTCCTTGGCCACCATGTCGCCGAGCTCGAAGATCTCGTGGATCATCCGCTTCTCGTCTTCGAGCAACGTGCCCTGCTCGGTCACGAGGAGCTTGATCTCCTCCTCGGTCACGCCGGGCCGCACTGAACCGGGCTTCACTCCGAGCAGGCGCGCGGCCGCGTTCGTGGAGTGTGAAAGGATCCAGATGACTGGGGCGGTGATCTTCTGCAGCAGCGACACCGGTCCGGCTACAGACTTGGCCACGGATTCGGCCCGCTGCAGGGCGAGCCGTTTCGGCGCGAGTTCGCCGAACACGAGCGTCACGTACGAGATGACGAGGGTGACCAAGAACACCGCGAGTCCAGGTGCGATGCTGGCGAGCCACTGCATCCCGAACGACTCCAGCCATTCCTGCACCGGCTGGGCCAAGGTGACGGCAGCCGTGGCTGAGGCTCCGAAGCCCACCAGCGTGATACCGACTTGGATGGCGGCAAGGAAGCGCGAGGGGTCCGACGTGAGATGGAGAACCATACGGGCGCTGTGGGACCCTTCGTCGGCCTCCATCTTCAGCGCCGCGCGCCGCGCGCTCACGAGCGCGATCTCGGCAGCCGCGAAATACCCGTTCAAAGCGATGAGCATGACGATCAGAAAAACTTCAGCAAGAGTGTTGTTCATGTCGATAAGGTTAGCAGGAAACCGGCCGATCGGTCAGGTGCGATGACCTTTCGGGTGAAACCCGACCGCACGAAGCCGTATCGGTGCTACTGGCCGGGGTTGATCTTGTGCAGCACGAGCGCGATCAGCGCGAGCCGGCGCCCACGGTCCTGGCAGCTCTCCACGAACTTCGCCACGGTCTCCCGCATCTGCGTCGCAGGCCTGTAGCGGATGAGTCCGCCAGCCTTGGACAGTATCCTGCTGTCGCACAAAGCGTCCACCTCGGGCTCGAGTTCTTCCACGCGCCTGCCGAGGCGGGAGGCGAGACCCTCGAGATCCAGCACGGCGTCAGGGTTGCGGTGGTAGAAGACTAGGATGTCCCACGTCAGCAGCGACCGCACGTGCTGATCCACGAACTCCATGACCGCTGGTCCAAGGACCCCTTCGAGATCGTACAACGTCGACCTTTCCCGAGCCTGTTGCACCAACTCGCGCCTCATCGCAGGTGGGCGTGGGTATCGCCCATCCCTGTACCACATCGGCGAACGCGTATACCTATGGTGTGAGTGGTGTCACTGTAGCAGCTGGCGCCGACGAGCGGCGCTGTCCCCGGCCGAACGGCCGTTCTCCGATGACAGTCGGCTCAAGCTGTTTTTCCACCCTTGTCGATTCTCCCTGATACTGCTACACACCAGCATAAGTCGAGTGTAAGCCGAGTATCCCCGAAAGGGAACTTATGTTTTCGCGCGCGGTCATCGCCACCGACCTGTCGCCCTCATCCGAGGGTATCGTCGCGTGCGCAGGCTCGCTGCATGCACTCGGCGTGGTGGACGCGCTGCTCGTCCATGCCATCGACCTCAGCCGCGGTCCCTCCGCCGAGGAGGACGCGTCCTTCGCGCGTCAGGCCGAGGCGCTGGAGGCCGCGGGGATCGCTGTGCACGTGGAGACGCCGCTGGGCTACGCCCCCCACGCGATCTGCTCGCTCGCGGCGACGCGCGAGGCGGACCTGATCGTCATGGGCACGCACGGAGCGGGCCTCTTCCACACCGGGTTCTCTGGAAGCGTGAGCTCGGATGTCGTTCGCCTGAGCCCGGTACCCGTGCTGCTCGCGCCCGCCTCCGCGGCGTCGACCGAAGACGCGGGGCGCGGTGCGTGCGCCCGCCTCCTGAGATCGGTTCTGGTCGCCCTCGACATCGACGCGCCCATGGAGCCGCTCGCGTGGCTCGCCAAGACCGTTGCGCTGGCGCCGGGTGCCCGCCTGGAGCTGCTCGCCGTCGTGCCGCTGACCTTCGAGGCGGTGCGTGAAGGAAGAGAGTCGCGCGCCGGTCACCTGCTCGGCGAGCTTGCCGATGATCTTCGCCGGGCCGGCGCTCCGGACGTCGTCGTCTCCGTCCACCGCGGTCCCCCCGATGAGCTCATCGCCTCGTACGCCTCATCGGGCAGGTACACCCTGCTCATGCTCGCACCCGGGTGTCAGGACACCATCGAGAAGGCGTTCGGATCAGTGACCAATGCCGTTATCCGGCGTTCCGCCGTCCCGCTCCTTCTCGCGCCGCCTGGTTGCGACATCGCCGCTCACCAGCGCGGGAACACGTAGAACATGACCGCCATGAAGTGAAGAACGCTGCCGGCAAGCACCCAGACGTGCCATATCGCATGCATGAACTTCACGCGTTTCAGCACGTAGAAGACAGTCCCAAGCGAGTACGCAAGGCCACCACCGACGAGCAGCCACACGCCAGCGGGCTCCAGGTGCTCCACGAGCGGCCGTATCGCAAAGATCGCGAGCCAGCCCATGCCGAGATATACGAGCGCCGAAAGCCATTTGGGCCGGTAGACCCACGACGCCTCGAGTGCGATGCCGATCGCCGCAAGCCCCCAGACGATCGCGAACAGCCACCATCCCCCGTCCTCGCGGATCGTGATCAGCGTGAAGGGTGTGTATGTGCCTGCTATCAGCAGGTAGATTCCCGCGTGGTCGATGACCTTGAAGACATGCCGCGCCTTGGGGTGAGTGATCGCGTGGTACAGCGTCGAGGCCATATACAGAAGGAACATGGTCGCGCCGTAGACGATGGCGCTCGCAAGGTGCCACGCGTTCCCCCACAGCGCCGCAGCCACCACCAGCAGCGGCAGGGCCACCAGGCTGAGCGCGGCGCCCAGCCCGTGCGTGACCGCATTGGCGATCTCCTCGCCCAGCGAGTATGGATGGCCGTGTTTGGCCTGGTCTTCGCCGGTCACGATAGCTCCTCCGCCCTCCGGCGTGACGACCGGGTGACGCCCCGGTGTCGTTCTCGCCCACTCGTAACCCACCCGTCTTCATCGCGCGCGATGCCAACTATACCGCGCCAACCTCGCAAGGTGTCCCGCGCCTCGGGGCAGGGTGCCCGAAGGGATGCTACCCTCGTCACACCCGCGAAAGGGGGCGCTCGCATGTGCGAGTTCTGCGTGCAGCACGGCGACGGCAAGAAGTGGTACCTGCAGGCCGAGAACTACGCCCACGACCTCTCGCGCGACTTGGAGCGCAGGGAGTACGTCCTCGACTTCGTGGGGAAGTTCGACCGGCGGATGAGACGAAACGTCCCCCTCCTCAAGATGATGGCCGCGAGTCCGGCGCCGCTACGCGCCGCTTTCCGCTCCTGGGTCCAGCCGAGACAGATCCGCGATCATTTCGGCCAGCCCGTGCCGATCGAAGAGTGCGAACGCATCTTCGACCTCGCTACCTCGATCGTCTCGCTGCCGTGTGTCTGCCGCCGCTTCGCGGGCGCGCCGGAGCGCGGCTATTGCATCGCGATGACCGTGACGCCGCACGACGAGCTATTCGAGGAGGCCTTCCGCGACTATGCCGGCGGCCCGGACACGTCCCGGCTGCAGCGCCTCTCCAAGCACGAGGCCATGCGGGTGTTGCGGCGTGCGGAGTCCGAGGGGCTCATGCACTCCGTATGGACGTTCAAGACCCCTTTCATCGCGGCGATCTGCAACTGCGACCTGTCGAGCGGCTGCATGGCGATGCAGACCACGCTGACGTACGGCTACAAGACCATGTGGAAGGGCGAGTACCGCGCGAAGGTGGACGAGACCGCGTGCGTCGGGTGCGGCGCGTGCGTGGAGATTTGTCCGTTCGGCGCGTTGAGGATGACCGGTGCCCGCGTGGCCGAGGTGGGCCCTGAAGCGTGCTTCGGCTGCGGCATCTGCCGCTCGGCCTGTGCCGCGGACGCGCTCGGGCTCGAAGATCGGCTCGTGGGTGGAGCGGTGGCTTGGTGACCTACTAAACGTAGCCCGGCGTGAACACCGCCACCTCAGGCTTTGGCCGCCATCTCCACGTCCCGGTCACGCCCTCGCCGTACGCACCGAGTTCCGCATGGAACATCGCGATTCCGCAGTCGAGCCGCGTGGCCGCGCGCGGGAGCTCCGCTCCCTCGGCTGTGACCACAAGATCGCCGTCGAGATAGGAGAAGCGCCACGGCAGCCGGTTCATGGCCGAGGGCGCGAGTCGAGCCGTTTCGACCGCCGCGCGGGCCCACGCCGGCCACGAGCCGTGTCCGGGTGCGATATCCTCCAGCGGACGACGGCGACTCGACCGTGCCGAGGCTGACAAGACGCGCTCTTTGGCGGTCGTGCTCTCCACCGCGAACCCCAGCGCGGATACCGCGAACACCCGCTCTTCGGAGGCCAGAGGGGTCAGGCGCCGGGCTGCCTGAGGGCTGAAGACGCCCGCCAGCCAGCAAGTGGACAGTCCGAGGGCGGTTGCCCGAAGCACCAGCGCCTCTCCGGTGTAGCCCACGGCAGCCGCAGCGTCATCGGTCCCGACGAACGCGAGCGCCGATGGCGCTCCCGCCACACCACCATACGTCCCGACGATGCCCATGAACAGCGACTGGGGAGCCTCACGGACGACAGAGCACCGGGCTTCGGCCCATGGTCGCCAGCCGGTTGCAAGCTGTTCCAGCGCGTCGAGACGCCCCTCGGGTACCGGCTCGCCGTTGAAGCTGCGCCTGGATGCGCGCCGAGGCACCGCCGCCAGCAGCTCGAGCGCGATGGGCGCCGGCAGCCCGTTCAGCGCCGGTGGCGGCGAGAACGACGGCTCACGCATCGGTCTCGTCGCACCGCTCGGGCGGATCGTCCGTCACGGCAGGTCCCGGAAGGCGAAGGATGAACGTCGAATCGATGCCCACCTCGATCGTCCCTCCCAGCAAGGTGGCGAGACGCCTGCTCGCAGGCAAGCCGATACCCGCCTTGGCGTGATTCGTCTCCGGCCCTTCGAACAACGTCGAGGACGCCGAAGGCTCGATGCCGGGTCCCGCGTCCACCGTCACGAGCACCTCTCCGGCCGGCTCGCGGACGACCGTCGCGGTGACGCTCCCTTCGGCGGTACACCTGATGACGCTCGAAAGAAGGCTCAGCAGCACCTGCAGGGCCTTGAAGCGGTCGGTCCGGACGAACACCGGCCGCTGTTCGGCGTCGAACCGCAT
>JAJZRZ010000127.1 GCA_021850085.1 Actinomycetes bacterium
AGATCTTCCAGACCTGGATGGCCACGTCCGAGGAGCGCCCGCCGGGCCTCAGCAAGTACAAGCGGGGCTACGACGGCGGCGTGATGTTCGACAAGCTGTCCGAGTGGCCGTTCATGGCACTGCTGTTCAACGGCTTCGGCTTCGGCATCGACTACCAGGAGCCGCGTGGCCACTACTACATGATGATCGACCAAAGCCATGTGGACCCGTCGCGCGTGCGCTCGGGTGGCGCGTGCCTCACCTGCAAGTCTCCCTACGCCGAGCAGCTGTACCGCGAGGACAAAGACGCGCTGTTCGCTGCCACGTATGAGGAGGCGGTGGCGATGCTGCCTGAGGCGCATCGCTCCCTCGGCGCCACCTGCATCGATTGCCACGACAACGAGTTGCTGGAATTGAGCACGCGGCGCTGGACGATGGATGCGGCGATTCGCGAGATCGGACTCGAGCCGCACACCTTGTCGATGAACCAACAGCGGCTCATGGTCTGCGCGCAATGCCACTGCACGTACTCGGTGATGCGGGAGGACGACCGCGTGGTGGATATCGACTATCCCTGGGAGGGCAGCGAGTGGGGCGCCATCACGGTGGAGAACATCATCGACGCCCTGATGACGCAGCCCGAGCGGCTTGAGTGGACGCAGGCGGTCACTGGACTGCGTATGCCGTTCATTCGCCATCCGGACATCGAGTTCTACGCCGCGAACGGCTCGACGCACTGGATGGCGGGCGTGACGTGCGCGGACTGTCACATGGGCGATATCACCCTGAACAACAAGACGGTGCCGAACCACAACCTCATGAGCCCCCTCAAACGCGATATGCAGGTGTGCTTGCGCTGCCACGCCGCCACGCCCGAGGAGCTGAAAGCCGAGGTCATCGCCATCCAGGACGCGAACGCCGCGCTGCTGATCGACGCTGGGTACCGTACCGCCACGGTGGCGAAGCTGATCGAGCGCGCCAACCCGTACCTGGCCACGGCGGACGTGGGCGCCAAAGCGCGCTTCGACGAGGCGGTCGAGCACTATCGGCAGGGCTTCTACCGCGTGATCTATATGGGAGCCGAGAACTCGGTGGGCTTCCACAACCCCCAGGAAGGCCGGCGGATACTCGGCGATGCGGTGACCGAGGTCGACCAGGCTGACGCCATCTTGCGCGAGCTGCTGACATCGTGGGGCGCACCGCCGCCTGCGGAGGTGCCGCTTGAGCTCGAGCGCTATCTCACCAACCGAGGCGTGTACGCGAAGGGCTTCGTCCGCGAGCAGTACTTCCCCGACCCCACGGGCCAAGCCGAGCGCAAGTGGCCCGAGAGCCTCGGGGCGCTCCTGCGGTAGCGCGTGGCTGGTATCCGCCTAAAACGATACCCTGTGGAACGCGACGCCCAACCATAGGACGTCGCCGTGACCCACCGGTCCGGCGGCCGCGTCCTCGGGACAGCCCTCGCGCACCTCGGCCTCGGTGCCGAAGACGAGCTCGGCCCAGCACGCGCGCGGGTCGCCGTCCTTCGGCCTGCCCACCGACCCGTCGCTGACGAAGTGAGCGCGGCGGCCATCGGGCGCGTCGAGCGCACGGTGATACGGGATGTGAACGTGCCCCACACACACCACGTCTGCCTCGCCGAGGTCCGCGAGCTTTGCGAGCAACTCGTCGGTGCGGTCGGGCATCAGGTACTCGTTGATGCGACGCGGACTCCCGTGACATAGCAGCACCCGCGCGCCATCCACGGCCAGGCGCACGTCGTCCAGCAGGCCCGCGATGTACTCGTGCTCCGCATCGTCGAGCGCGGCATCCGTGCGCGCGTAGCTCTCCGCGCCGATCGTCTTGTCCTGCTCGGTGGGGTAGTAGCAGCCGCAGCTGCCGAGGCGCTTGCCCACGCCGTCGTCGTAGTTGCCGCGGATGACCGGATCACCTGTCGCGCGCACGCGAGCGATGACGCCGGAGGGATCATTCCCGTAGCCCACGAGGTCGCCAAGACAGTAGCGCTCGGCTATCCCCGCGCACACGATATCGGCAAGCACCGCGTCGAGGGCCTGCGCGTTGGCGTGGATGTCGGAGTAGAGTGCGATGCGCCGCATGTCAGATATCCTCCCCCATCACGGAGGCTTTCACCCTCGGCAGAGCGCACGCATGACGTGCGCACACCGAGGCGCGCGCGCGGTTCGCGATCCACACGAGCGAGAGCATCAGCGGCACCTCCACGAGGACGCCCACGACCGTGGCGAGCGCCGCGCCTGAGGTGAGGCCGTACAGCGCGATGGCGACAGCCACCGCGAGCTCGAAGAAGTTGGACGCGCCGATGAAGCCGGCAGGCGCGGCCACGGGGTGCTCCAGCCGCCACCAGTACGACCACCCGTACGCTATACCGAAGATGAGGAAGGTCTGGATGGCGAGCGGGATCGCGATGAGCAGGATATGCAGCGGATTGTTCACGATGATCTCGCCTTGGAAGATGAAGATCAGGACGAGCGTGGCAAGCAGCGCGACGATGGTCACGGGACCGAACCTCGGTACGAACGAGTCGTTGAACCAAGCCTCTCCACGCGTGCGCACGAGCGCGTTGCGCGTGAGCCACCCCGCGGTCAGCGGCACCACCACGAAGAGCACCACCGAAAGCGCGAGCGTCTCCCACGGGACCGGCACGCCGCTCACGCCGAGCAGCAGCGAGACGATCGGGACGAACGCCACGAGCATGATGAGGTCGTTGACGGCCACCTGCACAAGTGTGTACGCAGGGTCCCCGTCGACCAGATACGACCACACGAACACCATCGCGGTGCAGGGCGCCGCGCCGAGCAAAACGGCGCCGGCGAGATACTGCTGGGCCAGTTCGGGGGGGATGAGCCCCTTGAAGATCACGTTGAAGAACAGCCATGCGATCCCGAACATCGAGAACGGCTTGATGACCCAGTTCACCACTGTCGTGACGACCAGCCCTTGCTTGCGCTCACCGACCCGCCTTATCGAGGCGAAGTCCACCCGCAGCATCATCGGATAGATCATCAGCCAGATGAGGATCGCCACGGGTATCGAGATCTGTGCGACCGTGAACTGGTCGAACCATTCGGCGAGGCCCGGCCACCTGCTGCCGATGAGCGTGCCCGCCGCGATGCACAGCGCCACCCACAGTGTGAGATATCGCTCGAAGACGTTCATCCGTCCGGCTACCGACTCGGTCATCAGCATTCCTCTCCGTCGCATTCGGGATACTCCGCCACGAGCGATTCCAGCGCGCACGCGAGGGTGGCAAGCCCGTCCGGGACGATGCAGTACACCATGCCGGTTCCGCGGGGGGTGGCGCGCATCAGGCCCGCCTTCTTCAAGGCGGCGAGGTGCTGCGAGATGGTGGACTGTGCGAGCGGCAGACCGGCGAAGATCTCCGCCCCCCGGCACGCGTCCTGAGCGGCGAGCAAACGAAGGATCCGTACCCGCGCCGGGTGGGCAAGGGCGCGGGCTACAGCCGCGATGTGTTCATCTTCCACCGGGGGCTCCTCGTCGCTGACGGCTTAATCGTATTTCTACGATAAAGCATCGAGGAGGGGCCGGTCAACGAGGGGGTCGCACGCGGGAAACGTCGAGGACGTGCTGAATGACGGGTCGCACCACACGCACGAAGGGCGGCCCGAGGGCCGCCCTTCGCTGCAACCATGTGAGTCTCGCGCTGCTAGAGTGCGCGGACGTTGGTGGCCTGCTGCTTGCCGTTGTTGCCGGTAGCCTCATCGAACGAGACCTTCTGGCCCTCGTCGAGGGACTTGAAGCCCTCGCCCTGGATCTCGGAGAAGTGGACGAACAGGTCGTCGCCACCCTCACGCGAGATGAAGCCGTAACCCTTGTCAGCGTTGAACCACTTGACGGTACCTTCAGCCATTCCAAACCTTCTTCCTCGCCCCTCCATGGGGCAAAACAAAAGGACCCGACTGCCACAGAGAATGCGGCACGTCAGGTCGCAATCCTTCGGGCCCCATCGGCCCGCGCACGCAGTATAGCAGGTTTTGCGGTGAAAGCGTTGCTTTGACTCTCAATCCGCCCGGCGGCCCGCACCCTGTCCGGTGATCCCCCTCGGCGATTCCCTCACATGGCTCGAGCCACATGCGACGAGAGCCTGAGCAGGATTCCGCCTCCGCCGCACAACACCAGCAACAGGACCGCGGCAGCGACGCAGCCCACACGCCTGCGCTTCGGGGTCGGAGACCCGTCCGCGGCTGAGGTGGTCGCTGGTGGCGATGGCGGGGGTGGCGGGATGGTGAGCGAAGGTGAGGGCGAGGGCCCGTCGCCTTCCGGCATGCGGGGGTCGTGGTCGCTCATGGTTCCCTCCTCGGAGACCGTTGGACTTAAGCGTATCATCAGCGACGCTTGCACAGACAGCGGGCGAGCGGGTACACATATGGTGAACCCGGGGCCGGCACGCCGCCCCCGCCGCCATGAACACTTCGACCGGAGGCTGCGATGTCGTGCTACCTGCGCAACATGGGTTGGATGTTCCGGGTGCTGGAACTCGACAAGGATGCAGGCAACCGGCATCGGATGGATCGCGCCGTGCGACTCTCGCTCGGTGTCGAGTTCGAGGCGCCGTGCTCTGAAGTGGTGTCGCACCTGGATGCGCTCTCGGTGGAGGAGCGGCTCGATCTCATCGACCGCGTCGGGCGAGAACTCAGCGTCTAGCGCTGGCGGCCCATCTGGCCGAGCAGGCGTTCGAGTTGCTCGCCGAAGTGCTCGCGGTCTTCGCCCGTGAACTTGGGAGGGCCGCCGTGCCGACCGCCTCCACGCCGAAGTTTCGCCTCGGCATGGCGCACCGCCAGCTCGGCATCGATCGTCGCAAGATGGAAGATCCTCCCACGCGGCGAGATGGCCCCCGCCCCCTTGCCGAGCGCCATGGCCGCGAGTCCGATGTCCTGGGTGACAACCACATCCCCCGCAGAAAGTCGTTCCACGACCGCGAAGTCGGCGGCGTCGCGGCCGCCGCTCACCTGGACGGCCTCCACGCCCGAGCGCGACGCGTAGCGTTCCAGGTTCTGCGTGCTGTTCGCCACGACCACCGCACGCAGACCGCGCGAGCGCGCGGCGGATATCGCCTCCCGAGTGACGGGACATGCGTCGGCGTCGATGAACAGCGTGGCCACGGCTGCCACTCCCGGCTAGCGCTCCCGCATCGGCAGGTACGAACCCCGGCTCGCCACGCTCTTGTAGGCGGGGCGGATGATCTTGCCGTTGTTCGCCAGTTCCTCGATGCGGTGCGCGCACCATCCCACCACGCGCGAGCACGCGAACAGCGGCGTGTACAGCGCCTCGGGGATACCGAGCATGCGGTAGACGTAGCCGGAGTAGAAGTCCACGTTCGCGCTCACGCCCTTGTAGACGGAGATCGGA
>JAJZRZ010000128.1 GCA_021850085.1 Actinomycetes bacterium
CCCGGCCGCTCGCGAAGGTGGCTTCGGGCGGCGAGGTGTCTCGGGTCATGCTCTCCCTGAAGAGCGTCCTCGGCGCCGCCGACTGCGTCTCCGTGCTGGTCTTCGATGAAGTGGACGCGGGGATCGGAGGGGCAACGGCGCTGTCGGTCGGCCGACGCCTCGCATCTCTTGCCTCGGAGCACCAGGTGCTGGTGGTCACGCATCTGCCACAAGTGGCGGCATACGCGGCATCGCACGTGGTGGTCTCCAAAGAGCCTTCGGGGGGCAGGACGGTGACAACAGCAAGGCGTATCGCCGGAGATGCTATCGTCATCGAGATCTCGCGCATGCTCTCGGGCAGCGCGTCTGACGCCGGACTCGCGCACGCGCGCGAGCTGCTGGCGGAGGCCGCGGCCTTTGCGAAAGGATAGGAACGAATGCTCCATCAGGGTACGGCGCGGCTCGACAAGCGCACGAAAGATCTCGCGAAACGCCTCGGGCCGGGCGATGTCGCCATAATCGACCACGTGGACATGGACCGCCTGAGCGCCGAGTCTCTGCTCGAGACGGGCGTGGACGTCGTGGTCAACGCCTCGGCATCGATATCCGGCACGTACCCTAACCTCGGCCCGCTGCTGTTGGTGCGCGGCGGCGTGCGGCTCATCGACGCCGTCGGCCCCGAGGTGTTCGAACGCATCCGAGAGGGCGAGCCCGTGGAGATCGAAGGCGGGCAGATCCGTCTGGGAGGGGAGACGGTCGCACAGGGAAAACGCCTGACGATCGATGACATCGAAGTCGCCATGCAAGAGGCCACGTCGCGACTCGATCAGCAGCTCGATGCATTCGTTCGCAACACCATGGAGTTCGTGGACAAAGAGCGGGCGCTGCTCACGGGCGAGGTGGCTGTGCCGCGCTTGCGTACCCCGCTTGACGAAAGGCATGCCCTCGTCGTGGTGCGTGGCTACGACTACAAAGCGGATCTGCGAACGCTTGTGCCGTACATCCGCGAGATGAGGCCTGCTCTGATCGGCGTGGACGGAGGAGCGGATGCGCTGATGGATCACGGCCTGCGGCCGGACATCATCGTGGGCGATATGGACTCGGTCAGCGATGAAGCACTCACCAGCGGAGCGGAGCTGGTCGTGCATGCGTACATGGACGGCCGCTGTCCGGGCCGCGAGCGTCTTAACGCGCTTGGACTGACGGGAACCGAGTGGCGCAGCCCCGGCATGAGCGAAGACCTGGCGCTCATGCTCGCGAGCGAGTCGGGCGCGGATCTGATCGTCGCGGTCGGCACACACTGGAACCTGCTCGAGCAGCTGGACAAGGGCCGCAAGGGGATGGCCTCGACGTTTCTCGTTCGGCTCCGGATCGGTCCGCGCCTGGTCGATGCCAAAGGGGTGAGCAAGCTGTACCGCCCCTCCGCTCAGCCGAGCCAGCTCATCATGCTCGTGGCAGCGGGCCTTGCCGTCGTCAGCGTCATCGTCTTCATATCACCGGCCGCGCGCGTCTTCATATCGCTCGTCCTGCTCAGACTGCGCACCGTCATCGGACTGTAGGAGACCGCCTCATGTACAACCTCCGGTACCACATCGCCTCCATGGTCGCGGTCTTCCTCGCCCTCGCGGTGGGCCTCCTGCTGGGTTCCGTCGTCGCTGAGCGCGGCATGATCACCGAGCAGACCGCGTCGCTCATCGAGGACCTGGAGCGGCGGTTCGACTCGATCAGCGCCGCGAACGACCAGCTCTCGCTAGGGTTCGCGCGCGACCACGCCTTCGCTCAGGCTGCGGTCGAGCCGCTCGTCAGGGGCAAGCTCGAAGCCCGCAACGTTGTGGTGCTTGTAGGTACCGGCCGAGTGGACGGCGTCACGGCGGTGGAGGAGGTGGTCTCGCAGGCGGGAGGTAACGCGATCATCACGAGCATCCTCGCCCCGGGGCTCGGGCTCGACACCACGGAATCCGAAGGGCTTGCGGGCTATTTCGAGCTGCGCGGGGTGGAGATGGCCGAGCCGGGGCAGGACCTTCTGGGGCAGGTGGCCGCAGCGCTGGTGCGGGAGTGGCAATCAGCCGAGCCGCGCGAGTTGACGGCGCTTCTAACCGGCGCCGGCCTGCTCGACCAAGCGGGCATGGAGGGTACCGCCACCGTGGACGCCGTGGTCATCGTGGGCAACAGCGAGGCCGGATGCGACCCGTTCGCGCTTGAGGTCGCCCGCGCCATCACCGCAGCGGGGGGCACAGCGGCCGGTGTAGACTCGATGCCGGTCGAAGGCGGTGTTCCCGCGATCTGCTCGGCAGGCGGCCTCTCCGCGCTCGACCACGTGGCCACTCCGCAGGGCATGGTATCGCTGGCGTGGGTGCTCTCCGGGCGGGCCTCGGGCTACTACGGATTCGGCGACGGAGCGGTGGGTCAGCACCCGCCGCTGGACGACTAGCGCTGCCGCACGTCCCGGGCCAGCCGGGCGAGCGCCACCGCTACATGCAGGAACTGCCGTCCGCGGTGCCGGAAGCCCGCGATGTCCCTGCCGGTGGCAGCATGCCCCATGGCCGTGGGAACCTCGAGCAGTCGCATGCCCGCCCGGGCCGCACGCACGGTGAGGGCCACCTCCACGCCATAGCCGGTCGCGAACGGCGTCGCGGCGCTCCAGGCCGCACGCGACAGGGCCCGCTGGCCGGAGAGCGGCGCGGACGTCTCGAAGCCGCTCAGCAGGCGGATGCCTGTTCGGGCGAGGCCCTTGACGAGACCGAACCCGCCGGATCCCTTCGGCCGAGGCAGGGTGGCGATGGTCATGTCGGCCTCGCCGGCCAGCACCGGCGCGAGCAGCGCGACGGCCTCGCCCGCGGTCGTGCCGAGATCGCCGTCGAGGAGCACGATCACGTCGGCTTGCTCTGACACGGCGTCCAGCCCGGCTTGCAGCGCGCCGCCCTTCCCGCGGTTCGTCTCAAGGCGCATGACCTCGGCGCCGGCCTCGCGCGCGAGGTCGGCCGTTGCATCCGCGGAGGCGTCGTCGATCACGAGCACCCGGTCCACCCCCGGCACGCGGATCGCCGCCGTCACCGTAGAGGCGATTCTCGCGGCTTCGTCGTGCGCGGGTATCAGAGCGATCACGCTCACGTGCGCTCCCGCTTGCCTAAGCGCTTCAGGATGCGGCCACCCACCATCGACAGCTCAGGGACCTTCAGGGCTGCCATGGCCGCGTACGCCGTGGCAAGGCCGACGATGCCCGACATGGCGAGTTGCGCCAGGAATCCCGCGGGAAGCGTCAGCAGCACTCCGGTCGACTGCACAACGCCCCACGCCACCACCGCGCCGGCGGCTGATGCAGCGACGACCTTGGCGAAGGTTCCGGTGACCGCGCGCCCGTCAAGCGGGCCGACGCGGCGTCGCAAGATCAGCAGCAAGGTGAGGAGGTGCCCGAAGAAGAACACTCCGTCGGCGATCGGGATGCCGATGATCCCGAGCCCGCCCCACGTGCCGGCACCACCGGCGAGCAGGGCATACAGTGCGACATGGACTGCCGTGGCACCGATGTTGGTGTACATGGGGGTCCGTGTGTCCTGCAAGGAGTAGAAGGACTTCAGGACGTACATGTATCCCGCGAAGAAGGGCAGCGCGATCGCCCACCACATGAGGACGCTTGCAACCATCGGCACATCTTCGGCCGTGAAGCGGCCGGCCCTGTAAAGCGTGATGACCGGCGTGGACAGCAGCGCGAGCAGTGCGGAGATCGGCACGATCAGGACCATGGTGCCCCGTAGCCCTCGCGCGAACAGGGACTTGAAACCCGTCATGTCCCGGCTGTTGGCGCGCTCGGCCAGCTCCGGGAAGATCGCCGTGGCCAGAGCGACCGCGAAAATCCCGTACGGGAGCTGGTAGAACTGCCATGCGTAGCGCAAGGCCGCCTGCCCGCCTTCACCCGTCGCGATTGCGAAGTTCGTCCTGAACGTGACGCCGATCAGGTTCGTCACCACATACACCAGGATCGGCAACATCTTGGCGGCAACCGTGCGCAGACCAGGATGCCGCCAGTCGATGCGCGGAGTGTAGCGGAAGCCGAGCTTCAGCAGGCTCGGCACCTGCACTGCCGCCATGATCAGCACACCGAGCGTCGTTCCCACAGCGAGGCCGGTCATCGCGAGTCCGGGGTCGCTCTCGCGGAACGGCACGTAGAAGCCGAGGAGCGCCACCGTCACGACGACGTTGTTGAAGATCGGCGCCACCGCCGGGGCAAGGAATCGTCGGTAGGAGTTCAGGACCCCGGTGAACACCAGTCCCGCGCCGTAGAAGACGATCTGCACGGCGAAGAACCGGAACAGCCACACCGTGAGGCGTGCCTGATCGGCAGAGATGGTGAGCGTTTGGGAGCGCACGAACGGTTCGGGCCACGCTGTGGCCGCTGCGGCGGTCAGGCCGAGCACGATCAAGAGGATGTTCAGAACGTAGCTTGCGAACCGCCATGCGTCCTCTTCGCCTTCGCCGCGTATCCGTTCCATGAACAACGGGATGAACACGCTGGAAAGCACTCCGCCCGCAAGCAGCTCGAAGAGCATGTTGGGAAGGTTGTTGGCGATGTCGTACGAGTCGGCGAGTGCCGTGACGCCCAAAGCGAATCCCATCGCCCACGTGCGGAGGAAGCCGGTGAGGCGGGAGATCGACGTGGAAGCTGCCATGGCAGCGGTGGAGCGTGCTACTGACGGCGTGCTGATGGCTTTCTCCCCCGTCGTGACTGACGATCCTCCTGATAGTGTACCGAAGGCGGGGGTCGTCCCGTGGAGGCGTCACCGTTTCGGTATACTACTGGGCGGGCACTTCGGACCGGCCGCTTCCGGGGTTCGATCCCGCTCAAGTCCCCCGCCGCGTCGTGGTGTCCACGCGTGTCTTGTCGAGGCTGCTGAGGAGAGCGATGAACCGATCGCGCCATCGTCTTGCCGCTCTGGCGGTCCTGCCACTGCTCCTCGCGTCGCTGTTCCCGAGTGCCGCTCGTGCGGCAGAGGCACCCTCCCGGCAGGTGGTCGTCGTGCTCGCCCCATACGTCACGTGGGAGGACATCACGAGCGGCTACATGCCCATGACGGAGAAGCTGCTCGAGACCGCGACTGTGGGCAACGCGAACATCCGAAGCAGCAACCGCTTCGCATCCAGTCCGTCGCAGACGCATGTCGTTCTCACGATGTCAGCAGGCTCCCCGGCTGCTTACGACCCCTCCGCGCCTTCGGCCCATGGCCTCACGCAGCGCCTCGCGGTGGGCACGGCTGGTGAGGCCTACCGCCGCTCGATGGGGATCGAGCCCGGCGATGCCGCGGTCGGCTACCTGGGCCTGGCTCGCGTGTTGCGCGCCAACACCTCGGAGACGCTCGCCACGGTGCCGGGC
>JAJZRZ010000129.1 GCA_021850085.1 Actinomycetes bacterium
GGGCGGGATCGAAGCCGGCGGAGTCCGCGGGCGCGTCGCCCAACGCGAGCGCGACAGCCACGCCCGCTCCTGCGAGCGCGACCATCGCCAGCGCGGCGTGTAGGATCCGCCGGGGTGGCAGGGTCACGGGACCCCTGTGTTCGCCTGTCCTGTCTATCGGATGTCCTTGCTGTCGCGGCGCCGGGCGGTCATCGGTCCCACTACTCCTGAACACAAAACGCGCGGGTCCGGGAAAGGTTGCACAAATCCGGGAAAAGAACGACTGCGACCAGCGATTGCGTCGAGCCGTGCCCGGTGCGACCGCACAAACCCGCATCGGAACCCTCCTGAAAGCCTGGAAGAGTCACAGCAAGGAGCATGCCCGCGCAAAGCCCGGTTCAAGCCGAGTCCCAGACCTTGATTGCTCGACGCATTACCGACGAGGGGCTCGCGTTCGAGCACTCCCGCCTGGGGAAGCGACCCCCGAATGCCCGCTTGCAGGGCGCTCATCGCGCCCATGATGTCACGATGCGCGCACCTGAGGTCCGCATGACCGCGAACGCGGCCTCGGCATCACCCGGCGCGAGTTCGACCGCGCGGCATCCTTCTCTCACGACGGCGACCTCCAGGCCGAGTCCCCGCGCGTCGAGGACCGAGTACTTCACGCAGTAGTCCGTGGCAAGGCCGAGGACTACTATGCCGTCCACCCCGTGCTGTCGCAGGTACGACGAGAGGCCTGTGTCCTGGCGATGCCCGTTGTCGAAGAACGCGCTGTAACTGTCGATCGCGGAGTCGGTGCCCTTGCGCACGACATGATGGATCCCCGCGACGTCGAGCCCCGAATGGAACGACGCACCCGGCGCGTTCTGCACGCAGTGGTCCGGCCAGAACACCTGCGGCAGACCAGCTAGGTCCGTCACGTCCCCGGGCATGCGTCCCTGATGAGCCGACGCGAAACTGCCGTGGCCAGCCGGGTGCCAGTCCTGGCTCGCGACCACGAGACCGAACTGCGGCATGAGCGCATTTGCGACCGCGACCACCGCATCGCCGTCGGGTACGGGAAGCGCCCCAAACGGCATGAAGTCGTTTTGCACATCGACGAGCAGCAGCGCTTTCATCCGTCCTCCTAGGGGTGGCCGTCATCGCGGGCGCGCAGTATGAGCTCGGTCTTGCGCTCGTGAAGCCCTCGCTCCAGCCCCACTTTGTATACGTGGGGATTGAGGAACCTGAGATGGCTCGCATCGAGGCGGCCAAGCTGGGAGAGCGCCAGTTCGCGGCTGCTCTTCACATCGGGCACCTCGTAGACGAGTCTCCCCCGCTCGAAGACCGGGACGAGCAGCTCTTCGGCGGGCTGTGCCGGACCGTACGTGGTGCGCCGGGTGGGGTCGGCCGGATCCACCATCATGCAGGCATCGCATGGGGGCAGCAGTTCATCGAAGACCATGTCGCCGATGAAGCGCCCGTCGGCCGCCGAGTATCGCCGCACCTGCAGGAGTCCCGGCGTGGTGACCTTGGCTGTCTGCTCCGACACCTTCACCCGCGGGACCCACTGCTCCCCGGGCCGCCGGATGGCGGACAGTTTGTAGACGCCGCCGAGGGCCGGCTGGTCGTACGCGGTCACGAGCCTCGTCCCCACGCCCCAGACGTCGATGGCCGCTCCCTGCTCCTTCAGGCTCTCGATCGTATGCTCATCAAGCTCGTTCGACGCATAGATCACCGGGTCGCGATAGCCGGCCGCGTCGAGCATCTCTCTTGCACGCACCGACAGCCACGCCAGGTCCCCCGAGTCGATCCGGATGCCGGAGAGGTCTCCTCCGATCTCTCGCAGGCGCTTGCCTGCGGAGATCGCGTTGCGCACGCCCTGGACCGTGTCGTAGGTGTCGACCAGTAGCACCGCGTTGTTCGGCATGGCCTCGGCGTACGCCATGAACGCGTCCACCTCGCGGTCGAAGACCATGACCAAGCTGTGCGCGTGGGTCCCACCCACGGGGATGCCGAAGCGCTAACCCGCAAGGACGTTGGATGTGGCCGTGCATCCTCCGACGTACGAAGCGCGGCTCGCCGAAAGGCCGCCGTCGGGCCCCTGCGCACGGCGCAGGCCGAACTCGATGACGGGGTCTTCGGCCGCCGCATGACGAACGCGCGCCGCCTTCGTCGCCACAAGCGTCTGGAAGTTGACGAGGTTCAGCAGCGCGGTCTCGACGATCTGACACTCGGCGATCGGACCGGTCACCCTGACCAGCGGCTCGTTGGCGAACACCACGGTGCCCTCGGGCACCGCCATGACATCACCTGTGAAGTGGAAGTCCGCGAGCCACGATAGGAAATCAGACGAGAACAGCGGAGTTCCGTCACGGGCGGACAGCGACCGCAGGTGGTCGAGCTCGTCCTGCCCGAAGCGCAGGTGCTCGAGATACTCCACGACGCCGGCAAGACCGCAGGCGACCGCGTAGCCTCCGCCGAAGGGGTTGTCGCGGAAGTACAGGTGGAAGCAGGCCTCGGTGGTGGTGAGCCCGGCGCGCCAGTACGTGAACGCCATGGTCAGCTGATACATATCGGTCAGCAGGGCAGGCGCAGCGGGCGTGGGGCGCTCGGTCATGCTTCCCCCTTCATCACAGCAACGATAACAGAGTCCGCCGTCGTCTCGTGACGCAGCCGATACGCACGTGACCTGCGACAGCTGGCAACCAAATCCTCGCTGCGGTCACTTGACGTGCCGCGACGCCGGGCGTACGCTCTCGAAGCGTATTCTGACTATATCGGTCAACTTTGTCGGAGACGAACGGTGAGACTCTCGGCGAGAAGCGAATACGGACTCCTGGCGCTCATCGACCTCGCGGGCGCGGATGACGCGCGGCCTCTGGCGACGCGCGAACTCGCCGAGGGACGCGGCATCCCCTCGGCCTTCCTCGAGCAACTGCTCGCAGACCTGCGGCGTGCCGGGCTGGTCCGCTCCACGCGAGGGCCGCGCGGCGGCTTCGGACTTGCCCGCCGGCCCGAGGAGATCACCGCCCTCGACATCGTGGAGGCGCTCGAGGGCTCCATCGTGCCGTCGGTGTGCGCTCCCGACGCATGCGGTCGCGAGCCGGGCTGCGCCGCCGCAAGCGTCTGGGGGGATGTCTCGGAGGCGGTTCGTGACGCCTTGTCGAGCTTCACGCTCGCGCGTCTTGCCGAAGAGCAGGTCCGCCTTGACCGGGCACCGCTGACCTGTACCACGCGGAGGAGTGAGTGATGGAACGCACCGTGTACCTCGACTACGCAGCCACGACTCCCGCCGACCAGCGCGTGGTCGACGCGATGCTTCCGTTCTTCACCGAGCGGTACGGCAACGCGAACAGTCTCTACGCGCTCGGCCGCGACGCGGCGCGCGCGCTCGAGGAGGCGCGCGAGACGGTCGCGCTCTCGATCAACGCGGCGCATCCCGACGAGGTGATCTTCACCTCTGGCGGCACCGAGTCGGACAATGCGGCGCTGTTCGGCATCGCCACCGCAGGCGGGCGCTCGAGCGGACACATCCTCGTCTCGGCGTTCGAGCACCACGCGGTTCTCGAACCGGCGCACTGGCTCGGCAAGCGCGGCTTCGAGGTGACCGAACTCATGCCGAGGACCGACGGGATCGTCCACCCCGAAGACCTTGCGGCCGCGCTCCGCGACGACACCGTGCTCGTCTCTGTGATGCATGGCAACAACGAGATAGGGACGCTCCAGCCCATCGCCGAGCTGGCGCGCGCGACCCACGAGCGCGGCGCGCTCTTTCATACGGATGCCGCTCAGACGCTCGGCAAGGTGGACTTCGACGTGCAGGCGCTCGGCATCGACGCCGCCTCGTTCTCGGGCCACAAGATCTACGGGCCCAAGGGCACGGGCGCGCTGTACCTCAGAAAGGGCGTGCGTTTCGCGCCGTATCTGATGGGTGGCGGCCAGGAAGGCAGGCGACGCAGCGGCACCCAGAACCTGCCGGGCAACGTGGGTTTCGCCACCGCGCTCACGCTCATGGATGCCGAGCGTCCCGCCGAAACGCCGCGACTGACAGGCCTCCGTGACCGGCTGGTCGGGGAGCTGCTCGGCCACATCGAGCACGCGCGCCTGAACGCCGCCGAGGCAACGATGCGCCTCCCCCACATCGCGAACTTCGTGATCCCCGGCGTGGAGGGCGAGGCCATGCTGCTGCACCTAGATGCGGCCAGCATCGCCGTCTCCACCGGCTCGGCCTGCAGCTCTGGCTCGCTCAAGCCGAGCCACGTCCTGCTTTCCATCGGCTGCCCGGTGGAGTTCGCGCACGGCTCGCTGCGGGTGAGCGTGGGCCGCTTCACGACAGAGGCGGACGTGGATTTCCTGATCCGGACGCTTGTTCCCGTGGTCCAAAGACTGCGGTCGATGAACCCCATGTACGAGAAGACGTTGGCCGCCCTGACCGGCCAGCAGGGATAGGAGCAAGGACATGCTGTACAGCGACAAGGTGATGGAGCACTTCGGGAACCCGCGCAACGTGGGGGTCATCGAGGACGCCGACGGCGTGGGCGAGGTGGGAAACCCCGTCTGCGGCGACGTCATGAAGATTACCATCAAGGTGAACGACGACCGCATCGATGACATCAGGTTCCAGACCCTCGGATGCGGCGCAGCCATCGCGACCTCATCCATCGTCACCGAGATGGCCAAAGGAATGGCGATCCAGGACGCCGTCAAGATATCCAAGAACGATGTCGCCAGTGAGCTGGGAGGCCTCCCACCAGCCAAGATGCATTGTTCGATCCTGGCCACCGACGGGCTCAAGCTCGCTGTGGACGACTACTTGAAGAAGCACGGCCGCGAGCCCATCGCCGGCGAGGTGAAGAGCGCCGACCCCACCTTCGACCCGCACGAGGACGACGAGCACTAGCCTCGATCTTTCGCGATGCAACCCGCTCAAGCGCGCCCTGAAACGCGGACGACGCGGAAGGCTCCGCACCGCTTCGCACGGCGCCGAGGGGGCCTGAGAGGCCCTCAGGCGGATGCGGTATCGTCGCACTGGATTCACGACTTCGGGACCAGCTGATGGGGCTTCGTGAAATATCGAGGCTGGCATGGCGGCAGGGGTAGCGATGCCCGACGTAGCAATAGCCTTGAGCGGTGGCGTCGACTCTTCAGTCGCCGCCGCTTTGCTGCTGGAGCAGGGGCGTGACGTCTTCGGCGTGACCATGCGCCTAGGTTTGGACGAGGTCGCGGGCAGGCCTTGCTGCGGAGAGGAAGAGGTAGCGCTCGCGCGACGGGTGTGCGCGCAACTCAGCATGCCGCACATCGTGGTGGATGTGGCCGAACGCTTCCGCGCCGAGGTGGTG